>JAUVFY010000080.1 GCA_030594025.1 Deltaproteobacteria bacterium
CCCCCCTTAATACTCTCCACCGCCTCAACGGCTGTTAAGATATCCTCGTCCGTGGTGCCTATGGCGACGATATTGTGACAGTCATGTGCGACCGTGGAGGCCAGGGCGCCCTCTTTCATGCAAAAACCCCTTACAAACCCTATCCCCCTCCTGCCGGTGCCCCTGTGTCTCTCAACGACGACGGCCTTGAGGATGTCCCTGGTTGTGTCAGGCACAACGAACCCGTCTTTTATCCTTGGTTTCAGGGTAAGCGCCCTTGTAAATATCTCCGTACCCATGACCTTTATGACCCTTATCCTGTCGCCTTCGGCCCTCACGTCCAGGCCCTTCATCTTCCGCCAGCCTATATTTACGGAGTCGTCGGTAAGGCCCGCGGGTTTCGGGATAAGGCCCTTAACGACCCTACCGTTTTTTGCAACGAGTCTACCGTTTTTAAAGGTCATGAGGGCTTTGAACCCTTTAAGGTCCTTGAAAACGACCATGTCGGCCTTGTATCCCGGGGTGATGCCGCCTGAGCCTTTAAGGCCGAAGTATCGGGCCGGGTTCAAGGTTACGAGCCTTATGGCGGTCACCGGGTCAAGCCCGAGGCTTACGGCCTTTCTGAGTATGCTATCGAGGTGCCCCTTTTCCAGGTCCATGGGATGTATGTCATCGGCCACGAGCATGAACCGTGGTGAGTTGGCCGGGGTTACGAGGGGAAGCAGTGCCTTTAGATTCTTCTCCGCGGTGCCTTCCCTTATCATTATGAACATACCGGAGCGGAGCTTTTCCCTGGCCTCCTCGATTGAAGTACACTCGTGGTCCGAGGCTATGCCGGTGGAAAGGTATGCGTTAAGGGCCCTTCCCACGAGGCCCGGGCTGTGGCCGTCCGCCAGGGCACCTCCGAGGACCTCTATCTTCCGAAGGACGTAGGGGTCCGCGTTTATGACCCCGTGGTAGTTCATCATCTCCGCGAGTCCGAGCACACGCCTATTTTTCAAAAATGGTTTCAGCTCGCGCGTTGAGAGCCTGTGGGGGCTCGTCTCAAGACCTGTCTTCCGCTCCGTCGCTGGAACGCACGACGGAAGCATGATGAAGATATCGATTGGCAGGGCCCTTGAGGAATCGAGGATGTAGCTTATGCCCCTTTTACCCCTGACGTTTGCCATCTCGTGGGGGTCTGAGACAACGGCCGTAGTGCCCCGGGGCAGAACGGCCCTTGCGAACTCGCCCGGGGTGAGCATGGTGCTCTCGATGTGTATATGCCCGTCTATGAGCCCTGGGGCAAGGTAAGCCCCTTTAAGGTCAATGGTCTTTTTTGCCCTGTAGTCACCTGTACCCACAATCCTTCCGCAATATACGGCCACAGAGCCACCCAAGACCTCGCCGGTGAATACGTTTACTATGCGCGCCCCCTTTATGACGAGGTCCGCTGGTATGCTACCCGAGGCCGCCTTAACGAAATCCTTAGTGCCCATAGCCATACCCACCTGGTCTAACCATCGTGTTCGTTGGCCCAGAGCCCCAGGGCTTTACCTATGGCCTCCTGCTGGTAGCGCCTGAACTCTTTTGCCTTTCTGAGCCCGCAGGGAGGTATCGTAAGGGTCCTGGCAAGTCCCTCCCTCAAAAGTATCCCCCCCGCATCCATTCCGTCTATATAGACCCAGGCAAGGACCCTCCCGAAGGTGTCACGCCTCTCCTCTGTGCATATCTCTATGGTAACCTTCTTCCCCGCTACAAGGGCCCTGTTCCTCTCCTTGGCCTCTTTGTACAGGGGCTCGCCCACTTCCGGAGTGTCTATGCCGATATATCTCACCCTTTCTCCCCCGGCCACGATAATCGTATCGCCGTCTATGACCTTTTTTACCTCGACATGGAGGAGGTCTCCCTCAAGGGGCTTGCGAGCGGGTTCGGGATGGAATCTTGCGACGAGGACCAGGACGGCCAGGGAAAGGACCAATAAGGCGAGCCCTAATTTATTCGTTTTTTTCATATGCCCGGAGGAACGGGGTCAGGAGCCGGAAGGCCTTAAAACCTTTTCCCTGAACTTGCGGATTTCCGCCTGGAGGCTCCTCAATTCCTCTCTCACCCTCTCCGCGTCGCATCCCTCCTCGGACAGGTCCTTTATCACGTTCTCAAGGCTCGCGGAAACGGTTCTGATGAACGTATCGTACTCCTTTGCCGTCACCTCGCACCTGGAGATAAAGGTGTTGACGTGTCCGACGAAGTTCTTCACGGGAAGATCGTCCTTGGTCCTGACCGAGAGCCTTTTGCCCACATCCCCGGACCTGATGTTTCTCATCTCGTACTCGAGCCTCTTAAAAGGGCCCACGAGCCTGTGGGAGAAGAAGATGGAGAGAAGCATCACCAGGGCGACGTAGCCCAGGATAAGGAATATCCCCAGGGCGGGGGTCTTTAAGCCGAAAAAGCTTATGAGGGCCGCGGATACGGATTGGAGGAATATACCTCCGAGGAGAGCGAGAACGACGAGAATGGCGATTGTGAGCTGAACTTCCCTCGAAACGAAATACCTCTGTCTTTTGTGATCCGGAGGCTTCTTGTTATTCATCAAAGGGTCTCTCCACGTTCTGTCCTTTAATACATTTTCCACGATTTGTCAAGGTTGGAAATGGCTTGACTCCACCAGTTTTTAAAACTAATATAGTAAATAACAACATCCCACGGCTTGAAACCTTAAAGAAAATGGCGGAAAAAAAGCACATCAAGGAAAAGATAATCAAGATCGAAAAGGGCAAAGAGGGGATTGTTTTGCCGGAGGAATACTTGAGGAGCCTCGAGCTCATACCCGGCTCGGAGGTCGAGTTGTGCCTCGACAAGAAAAGAAGATGGATAATCTTAAGGGCCCTTGACAGTGACGAATTTATAGAGCACTTCAGGGACTCCATGGAATCGATGGCATGAAGATCTACCGTTTGCCCCAGCTTACAGAGGCAAGTCCCGACAACCAGTATTGTCTCGGCTTTGAAGACCTGAAGACCCGTGCCGTATACCTTGTTTACGGCAAGCTCGGGCCCAGCAATGTGGAAAGACGTCTGTCGGCCCCCGAAGGCCATGAAGAGATCGTCTGTGTTGTAAGGGGGAAGCTTCTTGTAAAGGGCGGCAGATACGAATATACCGTCGGTGAAGGCGAGGCGTTCCACTTGAAAGGAAAAGACTCGCTGGTCATAGGCAACCCCTACGATGTGGAGGCCGTATACATCACTGCGGGAGGACGCTCGTTTGAAGAGGTGCACCTCAAGGAACCAAAAAAGCCCCCGCAACACCCGGTAGGGGACAAGCCCTTGGAACAGAGCCCTTCGGAAGACGACCCCCAGAAACAGACCCTCGCCTACTGAAAAACCTCATATTGTTAGAAAATCCTACGCCCCTTCTATAATCCCGGGGACGGCCTCTTCCTTTCCTATGGCCATTATGTGAGCGCCGTGGCAGAAACCTTTTAACTCTCTTACCTGACTCGATGCTATCTCAACCCCCTTTTCGAGCTCATCGGGGGCGCTCTCTATCTCTTCTATAAGGCCCTGCGGAACATTTACCCCCGGGACCTTCTCGTTCAAGTAGCGGGCCATCTTTGCGGACTTTAAAAGCAGCACCCCTCCGAGTATCTTCACGTCGAACTTAGACGCCTCGTCAAAGAACCTTTTGAACCTGTCCATGTTGAATATGGCCTGGGTCTGGAAGAACCTGGCCCCGGCCTGGACCTTCTTTTCAAACTTTATCATCTCGGGCTCCAGGGGGCTCGCCTCCGGGGTCACGGCGGCGCCTATGAAAAAACCCGTCCCTCCCCTTATCTCCTTTTCATTGAGGTTCATCCCCCGGTTAAGGGTTTCGATCGTGTGGACGAGCTGTACCGAATCGAGGTCATAGACAGCCTTTGCCTCCCTGTGGTCGCCAAAGGAGACGTGGTCGCCGGTAAGGGCGAGGATGTTTCTTACCCCCAGGGCCCATGCACCCATGACGTCCGACTGAATGGCGATACGGTTACGGTCCCTGCAGGTCATCTGGAAGACGGGCTCCACGCCCTCTTTTAAAAGAAGCACCGCGCAGGCGAGGCTCGAAAGCCTCATAACGGCCCTCTGGTTGTCGGTCACGTTCGCCGCGACTATTTCACCTTTCAGAAGCCGGGCCTTCTCGATGAAACCCTCGACGTCCGTCCCCCTCGGGGGGCATATCTCGGCCGTTATGACGAACTTGCCGGAAGAAAGCTCTTTATGGAGCCTGCTCTGTTTTTTCATCTTGAAATAACCGTTTTAATTAAAACCTCAACGTTAAAAGGGGCAGGTAGAGAGCCGCGCTAACGACCATGACGGTCAAGAACCTTCGAGTTTTCATATCTGACCCGGCTCTCCCCGGGCGCACGTCAGACGAGCACCTTTATGAGGGATTCAAAGACCCCACGGCCGTCGGTGGAGCCGAGCTCCCTTTCGCAGGCCCTCTCGGGATGGGGCATCATGCCCAGGACGTTTCCTTTTTCGTTTATTATTCCCGCTATGTTGGCCACCGCCCCGTTGGGAATTGCCCCGGGCGTTATCTCGCCCGCGGCGGTCGAGTACCTGAAGACTATACGGGCCGAGTCTTCGAGCCCTTTAAGCGTTTCCTCGTCAACAAAATAATTCCCGTCCGCATGGGCGATTGGGATTTCTAGGACCTGGCCCTTCCCGTAAGTCCTTGTAAAGGGTGTCGAGTTGTTTTCAACCCTTATAAAGCAGTCGCTGCATATGAATTTCAGTTCCCTGTTCATAATGAGCGCCCCTGGCAGAAGCCCTGACTCACAGAGTATCTGGAAACCGTTGCATATGCCGATTACAAGCCCCCCCATTTCGGCGAATCTTTTTACTTCTTCCATTACCGGGGAAAAACGGGCTATGGCGCCGACCCTCAGGTAATCGCCGTAGGAAAACCCGCCGGGCAGTACGAGGCAGTCGAAGCCCTTAATATCGTGGGATTTGTGCCAGACGTACTCGGCCTCCTGGCCGAAAACATGCTTTGCAACGTGGTAACAGTCGTGGTCGCAGTTGGAACCCGGGTATACTATTACACCGAACTTCATCTTTTTAATTTTTTTATTTTAAGGACACCTTTTTGAAGTTAAAAACCCATGTAGTCTGCACGGGCACCGCTTTTTATCCTATTTCGACCTTGTAATCCTCTATGACCGGGTTGGCCAGGAGCTTTTCGCACATCTTACGGACCCTCTTTTCCGCCTCTTCCCTTGAAGAGTCTTCGAGCTCGAGCTCCATGAACTTTCCCACCCGGACGTCGGTCACCTCTTTGAACTCAAGGGAGTTCAGGGCCCCCATGACGGCCTTACCCTGGGGGTCGAGGACCCCTTTTTTAAGCGTTATGTAGACTCTGGCCTTCATCGTTTTTATCATTAGTATAGTCAGAATTAACGGCCTTTGACTGATCCGGTCATGCTTGATTTCACCACGGAAACCTTACCTTTCGGAGAAACTAATATCCCCTGGGTTCGATGCCCGGGGGTGGACTAAAGGGTGACAGCGCCCTGAACTTATCTTCCTGCCTGAGGTCTATGTCCTTAACCACGAGCAAGGCAAACAAGGCCCCAACTATTTCAAGCCCGTCGGCGGCCAGAAAAAGCCAGCTCACTATGAGAAGTTCTCCCAACGAATCCCCGCCACTCATGGCCATACGTCCGGCCATACCGCTCACAAAGTTCGAGAGGATAAAAAAGCCCCACCACCATTGAATCAAAGGCGGTGTTTTTATATCTTTCCATGAGGTGCCGTCGCTCAGAGCAGGTCCACTCGCCTTCCAGATTTCGGAAACTGCCTGGTACGGCCGGAAAAGATTCATTATGGGCACGAAAAACCACCCCACTGCCCATCCCGGGGTGAACCTGAGCCCCCGGGCACCCAGCGACGGCAGGTTCCTGTGGGCACGGTGAATCCACATGAGGTAACTGGTTACTGTGAAAATGAATACCAGAAGTTGAATTAACCCGACAACAGCCTGCCGTTGGTCGTTTGCCAGTGCCTCGGCTTCTGTGACAGTTAATCCCCATATCGCCCTTTTGAGGAGCCCTATCTCGGCATAATCCGATGCCACGGCAACCAGGTCTACCACGATCGTAAGCACCATTAGGAAAACCACCCTTTGAGCCCTCGGATGAGCGGATGCAAAAGGGATAATGGAATCTCGATTGTCTGTCATGATAAACCCACTTTAAAAATCTACGATGAAACGGGATGGATTCGAACATACTAACCCCTACCCCATCACCTTGTTTAAAACCTCCTCGTACGCCTCCTCGATTTTGCCGAGGTCCCTACGGAAGCGGTC
>JAUVFY010000121.1 GCA_030594025.1 Deltaproteobacteria bacterium
CCTACCCGCTGCCCGTGCTCGCCATAGTCAACAGGAGGCCCCAGGGCTACTGCCTTAACGCGGGCGTTGCCATGGAGGACGTTAAGAACGCCCTTAGAGAGCTCCTGGGAGAGGGTACAAACCCGCCGCGGACTGCGGATAAAACAGGTGCTGTGGCCCTCTCCGGTTAATCGGATTTGCTTGACAGGAAGGTTCTCTTTCCCTATATTGAAATTAGACACACAAAAAGGGGGTCATGGACCCCTTCTTAGAGGGTCATGGACCTTTTCTTAGAGGGTCACGGACCCTATGGAGGGTTAAATGAACTATATAAAGACTACCATACTTCTTGCCGCACTCGCCGCGCTCTTGATATTCTTGGGAGACATGTTCGGCGGAAGGCAGGGGGCCGTAATCGGCCTCATATTCGCCGGGGTCATAAACTTCGGAGCCTACTGGTGGAGCGACAAGATAGTGCTTAAGATGTACGGGGCCAGGAAGGTTGAGGAAGGGGACTCGCCCGAGCTCTACGGCATGGTGAGGGACCTTTCGATGAAGGCGGGTTTGCCCATGCCCAAGGTCTACATAATGCAAAACGAGACCCCGAACGCCTTTGCGACCGGGAGGAACCCGAACCATTCGGCCGTAGCCGTGACCACCGGGATAATGAGGATACTTTCAAACGAGGAGCTCCAGGGCGTCATAGGCCACGAGCTCAGCCACATTCAGAACCGCGATATACTCATCTCCACCGTGGCCGCAACGATAGCGGGCGCCATAAGCTATCTCTCCCACATGGCCATGTGGTTTTCCATGTTCGGCGGGAGGAGCAACAGGGGCACCCACCCCGCGGTCCTGATAGTCATGATGATACTTGCGCCCCTTGCGGCCTTGATAATACGGTCGGCAATATCCCGCTCGAGGGAGTACGGTGCGGACGACGGCGGGGCAAAGATCGCAGGCAACCCCCTTTACCTTTCCGAGGCGTTGAAAAAGCTCGCCTATCACAATAAGCGTGTCCCGCTCCGCGACGCGAACGAGGCCACGGCACACATGTTCATCGTGAACCCCTTGAAGGGGGGGGGCATCCTCATGAGGCTCTTCAGCACCCACCCGCCCACAGAGGAGAGGGTCAAGAGGCTCGAGTCCAAGCTGGGCTACAGGTAAGGGGCATAATCAATAGATGCGAATCGAGGCCGGGGGGGATTTTACTTTCCCCGGCCTTTTTTTCTTTTCCGGCCTTCCTTCCGGTTCCCCGTCTGACCTTCGGGTAAATGCTTTTTAAGCCCTTCTGCTTGTGCTATACTCATTTTCGTGAAGAAATACGATGTCATAATAGCGGGCGCAGGGCCCGCGGGGATATTCGCCGCCCTCGAGCTGGCTACGAAAAAGCGGGGCCTCAAGGTACTGATAATCGAGAAGGGAAAAGACCTCCCGGAAAGGGACAGGAAGGATTTTTTCTTTGGCTGGGGAGGGGCCGGGACCTTCAGCGACGGTAAACTCAACCTCTCGGCCGATGTCGGCGGGTTCCTAAACGACTTCATCGCGCCAGGGGAGCTTTCGGAGCTCATCAAGTATGTTGACGGGCTTTATTTAAAATTCGGCGCCCCTGAGGAGCTCAAAGGCACGGACAGGGACGAGGTTGGAAGGATTGAGGAGACCGCGGCGAGGGCGGGCCTTAGGCTTATATCTTTTGCCATAAGGCACCTGGGGACCGACAGGTGCATGGGGCTTCTAAAGAACCTTAGAGACGAGCTATCCGGAAAGGTAGATATACTCTTTAATAAGGAAGTGCGGGAGGTTATACGCGAAAAAGGCAGGGCCAGGGGCGTTAGGACCGCGGACGGCACGGAGTACCTTTCGGATTACGTAGTACTTTCACCGGGGCGGGTGGGTGCCAAGTGGCTCGAGGGCCTGGCCCGGGATATGGGTCTCAAAACGGCCATAAACCCGGTGGATATCGGGGTAAGGGTCGAGGTGCCGGCCTCCATACTGCGGCCCGTAACCGACGTCATGCACGAGGCCAAGCTCACTTACAACTCCAAGAGGTTCGACGACCCGGTAAGGACCTTCTGCATGAACCCCTACGGCATTGTGGTAAAGGAGAAGTACGAGGGCTTTTGCACCGTAAACGGCCACAGCTTTTCTTTTAAAAAATCCGACAACACCAACTTCGCCATACTCGTATCAACGACCTTCACCGAGCCCTTCCGCGAGCCCATCACCTACGGGCAGTATATAGCCACCCTCGCAAACCTCCTCGGCGAGGGCATCATCGTCCAGAGGCTCGGGGACCTCTTCCACGGTAGACGCTCGACCCCCGAGAGGCTCAGGAAAAACCCCGTAAAGCCCACCCTCACGGACGCGACCCCGGGGGACCTCTCTTTTGTCTTACCCTACCGCTACATAACCGACATACTCGAGATGCTCGAGGCCCTGGATCACGTCATCCCTGGCATGAACTCCACCTCCACGCTCCTTTACGGGGTGGAGGTAAAATTCTACTCCATGAGGCTCAATCTCACCTCAGGCATGGAGACCGATCTTGGAAACCTCTTTGCCGCGGGCGACGGGGCGGGTGTAACGAGGGGGATAGTCCAGGCGTCGGTGTCCGGGATAGTCGCGGCAAGGGAGATTTTAAAGCGCATAGACATAGGGCCCGAACTACCGGCCGCTTAAGACCCGCTTAAAGCCCATTTAAAGCAATGACTAAAAACATAAATATCGTCCTCGTTGAACCCCGCAGTGCGGGCAACATCGGAAGTGTGGCAAGGGCCATGAAGAACACGGGTTTCAGGAGGCTTATCCTCGTAAACCCCGTGGACTACACAAAGGACGAGGCAACGCTCGACGAGGCCCTTTCAATGGCCTGCAAGGCAGGGGACGTTTTAAATGGCGCGGGGATATTTACGGACCTTAAAGGCGCGCTCGAGGGGAGCGGGCTCGTTGCAGGGGCGACACGGAGGAAGGGGAAGCTCAGGACCCCGCTTCTTACCCTCGACGAGGCCGCTGTGGAAATTTATAAATTCAACAGGGAGAACAGGGTCTCAATTCTTTTCGGCCGGGAGGATAAGGGGCTCAAAAACGAGGAGCTAAAACTCTGCGACATACTCTTCGAGATACCTTCTGACGAGGGCTACCCCTCTCTTAACCTCTCCCACGCGGTCCTTACCGTTTGCTACAGGCTCTTTACACTCGAGGCCCCCTCGGAACCTTCATTTGAGGTCGCCCCGAGGGAGTCTATCGAGAATATGTACGTGCACCTTGAGAGCGCCCTCAGGGCCCTGGGATACGGCCAGGAGGACAAGGAGCATCTTTTCATTAGCATAATGAGGAACATGAGGAGGATCTTCGGCAGGACAGGCCTCATGAAAAAAGAGGTAAACATGCTCCGGGGGATATTTACGAGGATCGAGGGGAGTTCCGAATAAATGGGGACATAGTCCATTTTTCAGCGGACGAAAAGGGACTTTCCTGTTTTATCTACCCTTAGAGTCCAGCCCCCCAACCCACAAGACTCTCAAAACCATTGCAAAATCCACTGGTTAGACATATAATAATTAATCTTTTGAGTCTCGTAAGACCGGAAGAATTCAACGTATAAGAAAGGAAGACATGGCTAACGATACGTTTCTAAAGGCATGCAGGAGGGAGCCCGCCGACCACACCCCCATATGGCTCATGCGCCAGGCAGGACGCTACATGAAGGAGTACATGGCCATAAGGAAAAAACACTCCTTTCTCGAGATGTGCAGGACCCCGGAGATCGCCTGCGAGGTGACCCTCCAGCCGATTGAAAAGTTCGAGCTCGATGCGGCCATTATATTCGCCGACATACTGCTTCCGCTGGAAGGTATGGGCATAGAGTTCGAGTTCACAAAGAACGAGGGCCCCGTCATACATAATCCCGTGAGGTCGAGGAAGGCGATAGACGAGGTCCGCATTATTGAGCCCGCCGAGGACGTACCGTATCTGCTTGAGGCAATAAGGCTCGTAAAGGCCGAGCTAAGCGGCCTAAAAGGAAAAATTCCCCTGATAGGCTTCTCGGCCGCCCCTTTTACGCTCGCAAGCTACATAATCGAGGGCGGGGGCTCGAGGAACTACCTCCACACAAAGGGCCTCATGTACGGGGACACCGAGTACTGGCACAGGCTCATGAGTAAGATTACCGACGTCCTTACCGTGTACCTAAAGGCCCAGGTGGATGCCGGCGCCGAGACCCTTCAGGTATTCGACAGCTGGGTCGGGTGCCTCGGCCCGGACGACTACCGCAATTTCGCCCTGCCCTATACTAAAAGGCTAATAGACTCGGTAAAGGGCCCTGTTCCGGTCATAAACTTCTCTACCAATACGGGCACTTACCTGGACCTCGTAAAGCAGGCTGGCGGGGACGTCGTGGGCGTTGACTGGAAGGTAAGGCTCGATGAGGCTTGGGAGACCATCGGGGCGGAGTTCGCCATACAGGGTAACCTCGACCCCGTAACACTCTTTGGCCCGGTTGAGCACTTGAAAAAGAGGGTAAAGGAGATTCTCGACATGGCCGCCGGAAGGCCCGGCCACATATTCAACCTCGGCCACGGAATAATCCTCGGCACCCCGGTGGATAACGTAAAGGCCCTGGTAGATTTCGTCCATGAATACTCCATTAAATGAAAAAAGCGAAAAAAGTGAAAATACGCTTAAAGGGGTACTGCTCCTTGCCTTCGGTACCGCCGACTCTATCGATACGATTGAACCCTTCCTCAAGAACATTATAAAGGGCAGGCCCGTAAC
>JAUVFY010000172.1 GCA_030594025.1 Deltaproteobacteria bacterium
TGAAGGAAAGTATCCCCGTAGGGGTCAGGTGCTCAAAGAATATCTTCCACGCCTCCACGGTATAGAGGCTGTTCTCGGCAAGGGAGAACGCCCCCGCACTGGTCGCGGACCACGTGGCGATACAGGAGGCCTGTATGATATCGAACTTCTCGTCCATTCTGGTTATGGCGCTCCTGGCCTCGTCGGTTATGAGCCTTACACCCGGCCAGGTGTCGAGGTGTCCGGTGAAGTCACCGTATTCTTCGTTTACCATCTCGAGTATCCGGTCGTTTATCTCGGCGCCCACGACACTTTTCTGTCCAAAGACTTTCGCGGCCAGCACATCCCTTCCCCCGCCCACTCCTATTATGAACACTTTTGCATCGTCCCTTAAATAATGCACGATGGAGGTAACGTCGTATTTTACGTGCTCAACGGACTCGGGGGTCCCGTCGTAAAGGGTCATAACCGTCTCCGAGACACCGTCCATGTCCAGCATCCTCTCGCCTATGGGTTTTTTGGCCTTGAAGGTAGTGCTCAACCCCCAGCTGTAAGGATCCGTGACCCATTTGAATGGATAGACGGCCACGCGGGAAAATGTGTTCCACACCTCTCTTTCCGGCTCATTGTAGGCTCTCTTAACCCATTCGACCTTTACGGGGAGGAACACATAGTTAACGAACATGATTGTGGTAAAAAAGACGAATAACATTGCAGAGCGCAAGTAGAGCCTCTGGCTTCCCGAGGCCCGGGCAAAAAAGATGGCACCGACCGCAGCAACGGCCCCCACAAGAAAAATCGCACTCGGAGCATCCATCGCGTTCAGCACCGGGAAGACCATGAAGGCCCCGATGGCCGCACCAACAAGGTCCGCGCCGTAAAGGAGCCCGACCTTGCCCGGAAAACGGGTAAGGCAAAGACAGACCACCACACCGGCACACAGAAAGGGACTCGCAATTGCAAGGTAGGCGATGATAGTGGAAAGTACCCCTACGCCGGTAAGCCTCGGATAGAATGGTATGGACAAGAATATTATAAGTGAAATGTCAACCGCAGCGGCAAAAAGAAGTGCGAACAGCGTGAGCCTTTCGTAAAGCTTCTCGTCCGAGAAGTACTCCTTGAAAAGGTAAACGGCAAGGGCCCCGACGGTGAAACCGAACATTGCGACCGAGATGGCGAAAAAGGCGAAGTAATACCATGTGGCGACACTGAAGATCCTCGTCAAGAGTATCTCCAGCGCCAGTGCCGAAAGGCTGGTGAAGAAAAGCCCTAAGTATGTATATCTCAAATTACGCTCCTTTACCCGGAGAAGACAATCAGCCTTTTTTTATAACATGAACTGCACCATCCGCAAAACATTATTTATCGGGCCCTTCCACAAAGCTGTGAGCGCGCCTGAAAGCTACGAGGAACAGGCAGGCAACTACGGATAACAGGGAAATCCCTGAACCGACGAGAAAACTCCCCGGAAGGTAGCTGAATTCGACAACACTCTTCCCCTTTTCCACTAAAACCCCCCTTACGAGACCGTTGACCCTTAAAATACTTCCCTTTTCGCCGTTCACCTCAACCCTCCAGCCGGGATAATGGAGGTCGCTCAGAACAAGGACCCCCGGTTTTTTTGCATCCACTTCGACTACGACCTTCGCTGGTCCGTACTCCTTGATAACCGCTTCAGACATCTCTTTGACCGGTTCGATCCCTGACAGGGCGTCCTCCTCCTCGATCACAGCGGTTTTTCCCGGGTCGAAGCCCTCTCCCAGGGCCATCATCTGCGCTTGTTCATAAGAGTCAGCTTTTAAGACCTCGTGCACTACAAACGCCCTCTTTAACGCTGCCGGGTTTTCATATATCCTCACCTCGTCCTCATATATCAAAGGGAAGTCCGCCATCTCATGGCCCTTTGGAAAAATTATGTACCTTACCCCCAGGAGCGAGTAAGCGCGGAGCCGCTCTTTAATATCGTCTTCGGCGGGGCTTATAAATTCCTCGCACACGAACCCTGGTTTTATCCTTTCTCTATCGACCTTGCACCTTTCCGGCCTTCCGGTAAACCAAAGCGACGATACCGGTTCCTCCTGTATCGGGTCCTTGTGGAGATACATGGTCCTGAAGTCGTGGTATGTCGCCGGGGTAATGGAATTAACGTATCTCAAATCCATGATACCCAGAGAGCTTGCGAAATTAGGAAACAGCACCCCATAGGACCCCACGGACCTGTAGTTACCCGGTCTCGTCTTCAAGAATTCAACATAAGGCGCCCTTCGGGAGGTGTCGAAGGGGTCGAATTTTTCGGGTAACCCCCTCGGCGAGGTCGAGTCAATAATAAGCACGGCGGCAAAGAAGACCAAAGCCATCGTGAACGCTTCACGGCGCCTCTCCATCAAAAACAGAATTACAATAACGAGCCCCACTAAAAAGGGCACCCACTTAAAACTCATCCACGCGGAGCCGTAGCCCCTGGGCACAGCCCACCATAGCTCTAATGCGCCAAGCGCCAAAACTGCATATGCGCCCTTTTTATTTTTAAGCAGATAAAATACCGCCAGGAAACCGAAGGTAAGAACCAGAAGAGCTACAAGAATCCCTCCGAGTATCGAAGGCAAAACGAAGGGGGCCATGTTCGCGTTAAAGAGCTCGGCCCTTTTCACCACGAGCATTACCGAGGGTAAAAGGGGTAACGAGACGTAAAGGCCGAAAAGCAAAATAAAGGAAAATACAGCGGCCATGTAGGGTTTCTCATCGAAGTATGCACTTATATTACCGGGGACTTGTGGATCGCCCGTGCCGGCCTTCCCACTCGTGGTGCTCCGTAGGACCACCTCAAGACCTATCGCCCCTGTCATTGAGATTGCGAAGGTCCATACGGGCCCGGCCCACCTGAGGCTCCACACCTGGTCAAAGAGGGGAAGATTGCCGAGCCAGATAAAGGGCCTTATCCCGATATTCTTTAGTATTATCGAAGTGGCAAAGATTATAAAAAACAGTGAAACTCCCCTTAACCGCCCTTTGTTAACGCTGATTGCAAGTAAAAAACCCACAACCGCAAGGTAGACGGACAATACCCCTGTATAGCCCCCGAGGGAATCCCACACGCCGTTTGTGGGAAGAAACCTGTAAAATCCACCGTAGATTTTAACGAGCGGGGTTAGCCCCGCGACCATCTCGGGGTCTGACGGAAAAACGGTCGCCGAGGGGGTGAAAATCGCGTAGATGGTCTGCCAGTTCATAAGCGCTTGACTTCCCA
>JAUVFY010000198.1 GCA_030594025.1 Deltaproteobacteria bacterium
CAGCTGAGGGCCATCGAAAAATGGGACGGCCACTTCCCGCAGGTCGTGGGTGGGGCGTTGCCCTTTATAGACATAGGCACTATCAAACCCATGAAAAAATAGGGGTCTTAGACCCTTTCTTCAGTCACTGACCCGAGGTCATTGACCTCTTTCGTTCAGTCATGGACCTTTTCAGGCCCGCGGGTTGCGTACCCGCGGGCCTTTTAAGTGGGTGTTCTCTTTAGGGGGGAAATGTGCGCTGTCCCTGTTTTCTCTTTTAATTGTTAATCTCAATAATAAGCCATACTAAACATGCGAAAATTATAAGAGCCAAGATAACCGAAATTGTCTTTATGTAAAATGGAACTTCGTCTTGTTTTGAAAAATTTTTACCATAGACCATCCTGCCTATTACCCAATAGGCTGCTCCAAAATAGAGTTCAATAATTTCACCCATCTTAAGCCTTGCACCAAAAATATGTCTTGAAGAGTTATCCCGAAGAGTAGGCCAAGCCACTATATATAGGAGGCGGATATGGCGCCGCACGCATAAGTCCCGGCCGGGCCGGGACTTCGGCCGGTTAGAGGTTCGATGGGAAGGTTCTTAAACTAAAACTCTCAGAACGGTACGTCGTCCATCTCCGGCGGAGCGGGTTCCTCGGCCTTGGGGGGCTCACCCTCAGGGGCCTGTGGCTGGTCGCCCGGGCGTCCGAGCATCTGCATGGTGTTCGCGACGACCTCTGTTGTGTAACGCTTCACTCCCTCTTTGTCGTCCCACTGCCGTGTCTGGATCCTGCCCTCGATGTAGACCTGTTTCCCCTTTGAAAGGTACTCGCCGCATATCTCGGCGAGCTTGCCGAAGGTCACTATCCTGTGCCACTCGGTCCTTGTCTCCCGCTGGCCTTCCTTGTTCGTCCAGTTCTCGCTTGTGGCAATTCTAAAGTTCGCAACCGCCGTGCCGCTCGGCGTGTAGCGTATCTCCGGGTCTGCCCCGAGGTTTCCTACAAGGATGACCTTGTTTACTCCTGCCATGACGTCCTCCTGTTTATTAAGGTGATGCCCGTTGTGAAAAGCAACTGATGGGTTTTGAAATAATCTATCACTCCGGCCGTACAAGTTCAAGGGCTTTTCACCCTCCTTAAGGGGCTGGCCTTTGCGTTCAGGTAAAAAAAGTAAAAAGAGTAAAAAAGTAAAAATTGACTAAAAAACGTGAACAAAGTAAAATCATCTCATGATCCTTCGTTCCGTTGCCCTCTGGGTCATCTGCCTTCCCATGGTCGCGGTGTTTTGTCTTATCGCCCTACCGTTGTCCCTTTTCGACCGGAGCGCTAACTCCGTACACGCATTAGGCCGCTTCTGGGCAAGGATGGTCCTTTTCTTTGCCGGGGTGGCGGTCGAGGTCAAGGGCTTAGAGAAGATACCCCGGGGGCCCGTGATTCTCGCCTCCAACCACCGGGCGGCCTTTGATATACCCGTTCTACATGGCTACCTTCCGGTACAGTTCCGCTGGCTCGCAAAAGGGAGCCTCTTCAGGGTCCCTGTTTTCGGCTGGTTCATGACACTTGCGGGCTACATACCCATAGAGAGGGAGCATGCGGGCAGGGCCTACCGCAGTATCGAGAATGCGGCGGGCAGGATAAAAGGGGGCACGTCGGTCCTCATATTCCCCGAGGGTATGAGGAGCTATTCGGAAAAACTCCTGCCCTTCAAGCGCGGGGCGTTTATGCTCGCCTCGAGGAGCGAAGCCCCGATTGTGCCCGTCGCCGTTACAGGCACAACTGGTATCGTGGGTAAATGGAACATCCTTGTCAGGCCCTCCAGAGTAAAACTCGTCGTCGGCGACCCCATACCCACAAAGGGCGCAGATGAAAAGCGGTTGAACGACATCACAAGGGGGGCCATAGAGGGCCTACTGGGCCTTAAGCAAAGGCCTCCGTGAGGCCCTCCATTAGGCCTTTGACCGCTATAGGTTCTTGTGATAGCTTTATTAATAGGTGTTAAAAACTGTTCTGGCCGGATTAACTGAACATTGCCGCAAAAAATCGCAAAAAATAAAAACCCCCTCAAGCTCATCCCCCTGGGCGGGCTCGGCGAGATAGGGATGAACATGCTGGCCCTCGAGTACGGCGATACGATAATCGTCGTCGACTGCGGCCTCATGTTCCCCGAGACCTACATGCTGGGCATAGACCTCGTAATCCCGGACATAACCTATTTGATTAAGAACAGGCTCAAGGTAAAGGGGTTCGTCATAACCCACGGCCACGAGGACCACACAGGGGCGCTCCCTTTTGTCTTGAGGGAGATAAACGCGCCCATCTACGCCACGACCCTAACGGTGGGCCTGATTGAAAACAAGCTCGCCGAGTTCGGCCTCCTTCCGGATACGACCTTTGAAACCGTGAGGCCCAGGGATACCGTTACAATAGGCCCTTTTGAAATCGAGTTTATCCGCGTGAGCCACTCGATCGTAGACGGGTGCGGGCTCGCCATAAAGACCCCGGCAGGTGTGGTCATCCATACCGGGGACTTCAAGCTCGACCAGACCCCGGTCGACGGCGAGGTGATAGATTACGCGAAGTTCTCGGAGTACGGCGAGAAGGGGGTGCTGGTTCTCCTGTCGGATTCTACGAACGTTGAAAGGGAGGGGTTCAGCCGTTCGGAGCTGGAGATCGGGCAGAACCTCGACGAGATATTCAGAAGGTCACCCGGGAGGATAATCGTAGC
>JAUVFY010000159.1 GCA_030594025.1 Deltaproteobacteria bacterium
ATGTCCTCCGGACAAGTACGGGCAGAATTCTTATAATATCGGCCAAACCGGAGGAGGCAAGGGATCTGCAGTTCTTCGTGGGCACCAAGAACTATGAGACGGCCGTAGTACCTGATGTAGGTTCTATAGATTTTTCAAAGCCCATGCCCGATTCGATTATCATAGGTGGTTTCCCGAAGGACGAGGTTTACAGGAGCATCGAAATTCTCCGCAACAATCAAAGAACAAGGAATATCCCGATTATTCTCACACTCAATATTTTCTTAAGAGACATGGAGAGTATAGGACTGGAGTCCTCAGTGTACGGAGGGGGGCTTGCCAGGATGTTACAGAAACTGGAAAAGAAGGGCTGAGATGTCGAAGATCCTCGATTACATTTCACCGGACAGGCTTAAGGGGATTTTAAGGAATTATTCTGAAGCGTTCAAGAAGGCCGTTTATCTCCTGGACACCGACACGGAGATTATCTTGAAGTTTCCCGAGGATGCGCCCAAGGGAAAATTCGAACTCAAGGAGCTGAAACTGAAGGACACACGCGTGGGTTATGTGGCGGTTCCGAGAGGGAGATCAGCACAGGCCAATCTGGACTTCATCGTTAAGGACCTCTCGGAGATGGTCGAGATGGGCTACGAGATAGAGAATCTCGCCGAGGAGGTGGCAAAGAACTACGAGGAGCTTTCACTCCTGTGGAGACTCTCGTCGAGTCTCGGAACGGGGCTCGACGCCGACAGGATATGTAACGTCCTTGCCCAGGAGGTTATGAGCCTCTGCCCCTCCACGAACGTCTCCATAATGCTCGTGGTGGATATACCCGGTTCAACCGCCGCTTCCTCAATGCCCGCGGGTGAGCTAAAAGGGCCCGCCAGAAAGTTTTTTCTCCCCAAGGCCTCCCTGGGCAGGGATGCGTCCAGGGCTACCACGATGATACTGACGACGGAGGGAGGGCTCATGGGGCATGTCTTTGAAAACAAGGAGGCCCTGACGGTATGCGACGTAACAGTGGACGACAGGTTCGAGGGCTTACCATTCCCCCTGACACGAGTCCTTATCGTCCCGATGATCGTTGAGGACGAGGTAATAGGGGCCATAGTAGCTACCGACAAACTCGACGGCCAGGAGTTTTACTCCCCAGAGATAAAGCTCATCACCAGCATAGCCTCGGAATGCGGCGTTTCCATAAAAAAGGCGCTGCTTTACGACGAGATCCGCTCCATGCTCTTCAGTACGGCCGAGGCCTTTTCCCTGGCCATAGACGCCAAGGACTCTTACACCTATGGACATTCCAAGCGCGTAAGCCATTTATCGGTCGAGGTGGCCAGGCAACTGGGTGTCCCTTCGGAGACAAGAAACTGGATAAGGCTTGCGGCACTTTTGCATGACATCGGCAAGATCGGGGTCCCTGACGAAATACTGCATAAGGCGGGTAAGCTCGACCCGGACGCAATGGAGAGGATGAAGGAGCACCCTAAAATCGGGGCAAAGATGGTCGAGCACGTTCAGAGGTTCGAGGAGATAGCCAGCTGGATACGCCACCACCACGAGCACTACGACGGCTCGGGATACCCGATGGGTCTTAAGGGCGAGGAGATACCTCTACCGTCGAGGATAATCGCTCTGGCAGACATCTATGACGCGCTGAGGTCCGACAGGCCATACAGAAAGACGCTCCCAAAAGATGAGGCGACGGGGATTTTAAAGAAGTCCCTGGGAGCTCATCTGGACCCGGTCGTGTTTGAGGCTTTCGAGAAGATTATTTTTGATTAGGCCCCGTAGTTTCCCCGGGGTCTTCAAAGATACTTACGGCCCCATAAGTTCCACTATTTCCCCCCCTTCAACGGTCAAAAGAAAAAGCTCCTTTCGGGCCTCCCCGGACCTGTCGAAGGTTATCTTGCCAGTGGCTCCTTTCGGGTACTTTATCTTTAAAAGCCTGTCCTTCAAGCCCTCGCGGTTTACGGGGCCTTGCTTCAGGGCCTGGAAAATAAGCATTGCCGCATCGTAGGCCTGGGCCTCGATTATCCCGGGTTCATACCCGTAGGCCCCTTTGAACCTCCTTACGAACTCGGCCGAAGCGGCTCTCGTGGACCGGGGGAAGAATCCGTCCACAAAGACAGACCCCTCCACATACCCCCCGGCCAGTTCCACAAGCCTCGGCGAGTTCCAGCCGTTAGAGCCGAGGAGCATCACGTCCTGAACTTCATAATAAACAAGAAATGGGGCGATGAGGCTTACGGCTTTGTAGTAGTCCGGTATGTATATGGCGTCTATTTCCTCCGTGGGGTTATATGTGGTCACGCGCCTTCTGCCCACCCAGCCTTCCTCGACCTCTATAGCAAAGAGGTATTCGAGCTCAGCGCTGAAATCCGTCTGTTTCTGCTTATAGGATTTCTCCGAGACCACCTCGGCTCCGAGTCTCTCGATCTCGCGTTTAAATGAGTTTGCCAGTTCGGTCCCGTAACGGTTTGAAGGGTAAAGGATGGCAAATCTTCTTAACCCCATGGCACTGTAAGCGTAGCGTGCAATAGTAGCGGCCTGCTGCCCCGGGGTCAGAAAGTTTCTGAAAACATAGCCCCCGAGCTGGGCCACCCCTGTCTTCTGGGAGATGACGATCACGGGGATATTTTCTTTCTGGGCGAACCTCGCCACGGAAAGGGCGGTTTTACTCAGTAGCGGGCCCACAAGGCCCACCACGTTCTGGTCGTCTATGAGTTTTCTGAGCCTGGTAACAGGCTCTTTCGCGTTGGAATCAACGATTTTTATCTTGACCGGGAAGTTGGCCTTGCCGAATACCAGGGCCGCGAGGCGGACCCCTTTCAACGCCTTCTCGCCGAAGGGTGCGTAGTCCCCGCTAAGGGGCAGGACCGTGCCGATTATCGCTTCCCTGGGTTCAACTACCGCGAGGAAGGGGATGAGCTCTGAAATCTCTTCGGTGAGCTCCAGGGCCTTGAGCTTGACCTCCTCGGGCGTTCCGCTTGATTTTTCAATATAGGCCGAAAGCTCCCTTGCACTGTCCAGACGCCCGCCGAGAAAGCGGCAGTAGGCAAGCCCGTAAAGGGCTTCCTGTTTGCTCTTTATGGGTGGGAAGTCCTCGACGAGCTTTTCGTAACAGGCGGCCGCACCCTCGAACTCCTTCTTGCCCTCGTATATCTCGGCCAGCTTTAAGATCGCCCTGTCGGTGAGGCTCGAGTAGGGCCTCTTCTCTACGAATTCACCGAGGTCGTCTATGAGCTCGTCCTTCGGGCCCATGAGCTCGAGGTCTTTTAATATCCTGGAAAGAAAAACCCGGTCTGTTTTCAAGGTCAAGAAGACCTCTGAGGAGGCCTGGGTAGAGAAAAGTACCAGGACTATTATCGAGGCTGTTACACTTAGCTTCACCCGCATATCTCCGTTCTCTGAAAGGTCTTTTAATTCTTTTAATTTAAAGGTCAGTCTTGATATGTACTCAATTATTGCACAAGATAATGCGTTTGCAAAGCCATAGTAGGTTAATGCATCCCCGGCCGGCCAATGAAAAAAGGATTAACCCCGTTAAGAGCTAACCCCTTGAGAAAGTCTGAAGGCCTGCGGAAGGTTTTTTAATTCATGAAAACCTATGAAAAATGGTCGGGGCGAGAGGATTTGAACCTC
>JAUVFY010000158.1 GCA_030594025.1 Deltaproteobacteria bacterium
AGAGAGCGGGAGAGTTAAAGAGCAGGGGATAGACCTGTCCCCCGGCAAAGCCCTGAGATTCAAGTTCGTCCTGCCCGAGGCCGTTTTCTGGGACGACGAGGATTACTTCACGGGGATAGTGGAGGATTCGGACACCGTGACCAAGTTCAATGATGAGATGGGACTTGTATGGAAAGAGATAAAGGATTACTGAAGGCTTTCAGAAAAATCTACAGGAGAGAAAAATTGGAACAGCTGATAGGACAAAAGCTTTTAAAAGAGAACGTCGTCACCGAGAAACAGCTCGGCAAGGCCCTTGAGAGACAGAGGTCCCAAGGCGGGAGGTTGGGAAACAATCTCGTCACCCTCGGCTACTTAACCCCCGAGAAACTGGATGCCTTCTTTACCAGGGACCCCGGGCCACCTAAAAGCGTTAAAGACACGGGCCTTGAACTCTCTTTCATAGCGGACCTTATAATGAAGCATATGCTTTTTAAGGGGGAGTTCACGCTGGTGGATATTTCAAAGAGCGTAAAGCTGCCCATCCCGATCGTGGACGCCGCCATAGAGATCCTGAGGAGGGACAAATTGGTGCAGGTCATGGGGGCGGCTCAATTCGCAAAGGTTACCTATAAGTTCAATATCACGGGGCAGGGCAAAAAGAGGGCTGCGGAGCTTCTCGATATATGCAGTTATGTGGGGCCGGCCCCGGTTCCTATAGACGAATACAGGACCCAGGTGGAGTTCCAATGCATAAAGAACATAGTTGTAAACGAAGAGAACGTAAAAAAGGCCTTTTCCAACCTGGTAATAAAGAAGGAGCTTCTTATGCGCCTGGGCCCTGCCATAAGCTCCGGCAAGGCCATTTTCCTCCATGGCCCGCCAGGAAACGGAAAGACGGCCATTGCGGAGACCATAGGCAACATACTTCCCGGGAGCGTTTATGAGCCATATTCCATCACCGTGGGCGGGCAGATAATAAGCATATTCGATCCCGCAACCCACAAACCCGTTGAGCCCTGCAAGGGCACGGAGGAGGTTGACCAGAGGTGGGTGCTTGTAAAAAGGCCCGTGGTCATGACCGGGGGAGAGTTCACCTTGAGGATGCTCGAGCTCGAGTTCAACCCTGTCTCCAAGTTCTACGTGGCACCTCTACAGATGAAGGCAAACAACGGGCTTTTCATCGTCGATGATTTCGGCCGTCAGCAGATAGAGCCCCAGATGCTTTTAAACAGATGGATCGTACCCCTGGAAAGGAGGATAGACTTTTTAACCCTGCATACGGGCATGAAGTTCGAGGTCCCCTTTGACCAGCTAACCGTATTCGCTACGAATATAGAGCCCAGGAGACTCGTTGACGATGCTTTCTTGAGGAGGATAAGATATAAGATAGCGATATGCAATCCCGCGGAGGAGGAATACGAGGGGATCTTCAAGATGGTGTGCGAGGCCAACGGGATCGAATACAGAAAAGATATATTTGACTACCTGATCAATAATTACTATAAGAGGCTCGGTGTCAAGCTTACTGCCTGCCACCCCAGAGACCTCGTAGAACATATAATAGACGATGCCCACTACTACAGTCATTCTCCGCAACTGACAAAAGAGAACATAGACGCCGCCTGGAAGAGTTACTTCGTTGAGACATGATTGACCTTAAAGGAGGAAAGGCATATGGACATACTTATAGTTGACGACGAAGCCTACATACAACGTTCGCTTTCTTTTGTATTCAAAAAGGAAGGGTTTGAGGTCGATATCGCTTCGGACGGGGAGGAGGGGCTCAGGAAGGCCATTGAGTTCAAGCCCAGGATAATCTTTCTTGACGTTATGATGCCCAAGCTCAACGGGTTCAATGCCTGCAAGAAAATAAAATCGGACGAGGCGCTTAAGGACACTTACGTGATAATGCTCACCGGTAAGGGCCAGGAGATTGACAAGGAGAAGGGACTCAGAGAGGGTGCTGACGAATTCATAACCAAACCTTTCAGCCCCAAGGAGATAGTTGCCAAGGTCAAAGGCATTCTCGGAGACCCTTCATGAAGAAGTATATTGTTTATCTCGCCCTGCTGTCAATTATCCCGCTTCTGTTGATAGGCGGGGGAGTGGGCAGCCCGCTCCGGTTCCTGTACTATCCGATATTGCTTTTGCTCATCCGTTATTTCGGTTCCACCGCCATCTTTCAGTCCTCGCTGGTCTTCAGTATCCTCTACGGTCTCGTACCCCTTACAGAGGGAGGGGGGGAATACCCCACTTATGAAGTTGCCGTAAATGTGCTCGGGTTTTTGCTCATGGGCATAGCCGCGGGCTATATTACTGACTCGATGCATCAGGAGGTAGACTCTCTCAGGAGGACTTCTGATACCTATCACGGCCTGACAAACGCACTGAACCTCAAGATAACCAACCTGCAGTCCGAGATGGACTCAACCTCCGAGGCGTACGAGCGGCTCAAAGAACTGGACAAAAACAAGACCCATTTCCTGTCGTCCATCTCCCACGAGATAAGGTCCCCGCTTTCGTCCATACGCTCCTTTTCGGAAATAATCCTCAACTATGACGATATAGGTGCCGAAACAAGAAAAGAGTTCCTGGGCATAATAAACGAGGAGAGTGAAAGGCTTACGCAGCTCACGAACGAGATACTGGACATAGTGAGGATGGAGTCGGGCAAAACTCAGTGGCACATGGACACGGTGGAGATATCCGGTGTAATCCGTATGGCTGCCAAGAGCATGCTACCGCTTGCAAAGAACAAGGGGCTTTCGCTCAAGGTCTCTCTGCCCAGGGATCTTACCCCGGTAAAGGGTGACAGGAACAGGCTCTTACAGGTGATGTTGAACTTTTTAAGCAATGCCGTGAAGTTCACCTCCCAGGGCGCCATTACCGCGGGGGCTCAAGACGGGCCCGATGCGATAAAGGTATACGTCTCTGACACGGGAGAGGGGATTTACCCAGAGGAAAGGGATAAGATCTTCGAGGAGTTTTACCGCATAGGCGACTCACTCACGGGAAGGCCCAAGGGTTCTGGCCTGGGACTGAGTATTTCTAAAAAGATAATCGAGGCCCACGGAGGCAGCATCTGGGTCGAAAGCCAGCTTGGCAAGGGAAGCACCTTCTACTTCACCCTGCCCAAGAAGGTTGAGGTGGTGCACGAAGAAAGGGTTGTAAGCCGGTTCGCGGACGTCGCGGGAAGGCAGATCCTCGTGCTCGAGGACAACACGGCGATCCGCCAGATCTTAAGGGAGACCCTCGAGGTCCTCGGCTACAGGACACTGGGGGTCAGCACCGTCGGGGCGGCTCTGGAGACCGCAAAACTTAGAAAGCCCGATGCCATAATTTTCGGCTACCTGGACAGCGAAGAGCGCTTCGGCGAGCTGAGGACATTTTCCAGGGTTCAGGGGGTACCACTTTACCTCGTATCCATCATAAACGACGAGAAGACCGGCCCCCAGGTGGCTGTAAACGGCTACATTTCCAGGCCCTTCGACAAATCGAACGTAGAGGATGTTATAAAAAATGTCCTCCGGACAAGTACGGGCAGAATTCTTATAATATCGGCCAAACCGGAGGAGGCAAGGGATCTGCAGTTCTTCGTGGGCACCAAGAACTATGAGACGGCCGTAGTACCTGATGTAGGTTCTAT
>JAUVFY010000060.1 GCA_030594025.1 Deltaproteobacteria bacterium
AGCCCCATTGTACCGGCACCGAGGTATACTATGGGCCTTATGTAACCCTCCTTCAAGTCGTTGGCTTTGAGGGTGGAGAATATGGCTTCGTTTATCTCTTGTCTTGTATAGGGTATCTCTATCTGTACGATATGTGCCGAATCAAAGAGCCTGTCGGTATGATCTTCGAGCCTGAAAACGGCGCTCCTGCCGTCCTCGCAAAGATAGCACCTTATACCCTCAAATACCCCGAGACCGTAATGGAGCGTATGGGTCAGGATGTGCACGTTGGCGTCGTCCCAGCCAACTAACTTCCCGTCCATCCATATCTTTTTTCCCTTCACAGATACTCTCCTTTTCTAACTTGATTCAGCGCACGCAAAATTACACGTCCCGCATCCCAGTACCCTTGCCACCAGGCTCATTGCCGGGGTTTAAAAGCGAGGTCTCCTGAACGGCCGCGGGTTTTGTGGGTTTTTCTTTGGGTGTTTCAGCGGGCTTTTCCTTTTTCGTCATCACGCAGTTTCCTTCGAATATAACGCCCTCACTCACGATGAGGGTGGGGGTCCTTATATCGCCCAGCATCTTGCCGGGGGCCTTGAGCTCCACACGGTTCGTCGCGTTGACCGCCCCCTTTACCTCCCCGCAGATTATGGCCTTGTCCACGTTCATCTGGGCATCGACCACGGCCCCCTCTCCCACATGGAGGGTCCCGTTGGCCGATATCTCCCCCTTGAAGTTTCCGTCTACTCTTACTATACCTTCGAAATTCATCTTCCCGTCTACGGTCATGCCCTTTCCAATGTAGCCCATGACCTCTGTGGCAATCTCTTTTTCATCCTTTCCAAACATCGGCCCCTCCTTTTTTAAAAGATTGGTTGAATTTTTCATCATTTTTCCTCCTTAAATAGAAAATGTAATCAGTTGTTTAAATAAATGGTTTAATCTATCGTCAGCGTCTTAAGAAAGCGTTCTCAAAAGCTCTATTATCCTCTCCCTTTCTTCGGCAGAATAGAACTCTATCTCTATCTTCCCACGGCCGTTTTTTTCCTTTACAGAGACCTTGGTTGAAAAGGCCTTCCTTAATTCATCTTCGATCGGTTTTATGTGCTGGACCTTTTTCCCGATTCCAACGGACGGGCCCTTGGCGGCCATGAGTTCCGTCTGTCTAACGGAAAGACCTCTTTTAATCACCCTTTTACAGAGCTCTCTCTGTGAAGCGTGGCCAATAAGCGATAGTATCGCCCTTGCGTGCCCCATTGTTATATTCCCCTTGATTAACTCTCCTTTGACCTCGGGGGGTAGATTAAGGAGCCTCAGGTAGTTACTTACAGTAGCCCTTTGTTTTCCCACCTTTCTTGCCACATCCTCCTGGGATAGCCCGAAGCCCATGATGGTTTTGAAGGCCTCGGCTTCCTCGATTGCGTTAAGGTCCTCTCTCTGTATGTTTTCTATGACAGCCAGCTCGATGCTCTCCTCGTCGGATGCGTCCACGACTATAACGGGCACCTGTTTGAGCCCCGCGATCTTAGAGGCCCTCCACCTTCTCTCTCCTGCGACCAGCTCGAAACTCCCCGAGTTCCCCCTCACTATCAGGGGTTCGATAACTCCCTTTTCCCTGATAGAAGCGGCAAGTTCCTCCATTGCCTGGGCGTTAAAACCCTTCCTGGGCTGGTATCGGTTGGGAATAATCTCTTCTACCGGGCAGAGCTGGTAGTTCGTTTTCGGACCTTCCGGTCTGTCAATAAGGGCTCCGAGACCCCTTCCAAGAACCTTCTTTTTGTTCATCTTCCCCCTCCTTAGCCCGGCCGCCTGTCATAAGGGCAACTTTTCAAGCGGGCGTTCCATGCGGATATTGCGGATAAAATTATAAAATTCTAAACCCTGACATTTTTAAATTTTTCAAGCTTTTTAAATTTAGTCCGGAGAGCCGTTGAACCTGCATACGAGCTCCCTCGCCAGTTCCATGTAGCTTATGGCGCCTTTTGAGTGTATGTCATATAATACTATCGGTTTACCGAAGCTCGGGCTTTCGCTGAGCCTCACGTTCCTCGGAATGACCGTGGAAAATGCCATTTCACCGAAGTGGCTCCTTACCTCCTGGACGACCTGGTGAGAGAGGTTGTTCCTGGAATCGAACATGGTTAAGAGTATACCTTCCACGCGGAGCACGGGGTTGAGCCTTACCTTTATGAGCTCTATTGTTCTCAGCATCTCGCTTACGCCTTCAAGTGCGTAGTACTCGCACTGGAGCGGCACCAGGACCGAATCCGAGGCTGCGAGCGCATTTACAGTAAGAAGGCTCAAAGACGGCGGACAGTCTATGAGTATATACTCGAACTCATCTGCCACATCTTTAAGTGCCTGTTTTAACCTCACCTCCCGTTCCGGGTCGTCAACCAACTCAATCTCCGCCCCTATCAAGTCCCTCGAAGACGGGGCTGCCTCGAGAAAAGCGAGCTCCGTGGGTTTTATCGTGTCCTTCAAGCCGGTATGGTTTATAATGGCCTCATAGACCCCCTTTTCAGCGTTCTTTTCGAGTCCCACCCCGCTTGTTGCGTTCGCCTGGGGGTCGAAGTCCACAAGAAGGACCTTCTTTTCCGCCATCGCAAGGGATGCGGCAAGGTTCACAGCGGTGGTCGTCTTTCCCACACCGCCTTTCTGGTTGGCTATGGAAATTATCCTGCCCATGGGATTATGCAAGTTTAAAACATATGGCCTGGACTTTTCAAGTCTTTTTCGCTTCTTTAGATGAATAATGTTCCACGTGGAACATTCAATGAAATACTAATGAGGTGTTCCACGTGGAACCACCTTTAATTTAACTCAAATATTGCTCAAGATAACGAGAGTGGTCTTCCTGCGGGAAAAGGGTATCTCAAGCTCAGAGACCCCTGGATTGTAGGCTTTAACGGCCTCGAGCTCATTAGCAAGCCTTCCGGTTAAAGGCCCCTTCATAGCAATTAAAATACCGCCCTGGCAAAGATAAGGTATCGCAAGGGGGAAAAAATCCTCCAGGGCCGAGATGGCCCTCGAGACCACGCAATCGAAAGAGTTTTTTAACTGTTCGATAACCTCCGATTCTTCTGCACGGGCCTTGATTGCCCTTACACCCCTTAAGCCCAGAGTCCTTATTATATATTTAAGGAAAAAAACCTTTTTTTCGACCGAATCCATGAGCGTGAGCTCAAGCTCCGGCATGGCGATCTTAACCGGCAGGCCCGGGAAACCGGCCCCAGTGCCGATATCAAGGAGTCTTTTCGAGCCTTTTAGATACCTCAAGATGGTCAGCGAGTCGAGAAAATGGCGGGTTATTATCTCCTTGGGGTCGGTTATCTTCGTCAGGTTAATCTTCCTGTTCCACCTCGTAAGCTCTTCGAGGTAGGTTAAAAAGAGCTCAAGCTGGACAGGGCCCAATCCAATGCCCAGCTCTTTTGCCCCCTTTTCGAGGGTCCTTTTAAGCTCTTCCTTGCTAAAGCCAGGTGCTGGATAGGGAACCATAGGTAAAAGTTTTTACAAGGGTCTGGGAGAACCGGGGGTCCATGACCTTAAGAAAGGGTCCATGACCCCTTTACAAAGAGGCTTCCTCAGCCTTACAGAGCCCCCACCTTCCTCAAATGGACCATGAGCATGGACAGAGCGGCGGGTGTGACGCCGGAGATACGGCTCGCCTGGCCTATGGATAAGGGCCTCATCTGCCTGAGCTTCTGCTTTATCTCCGTAGAGAGCCCCGGGACCTCCTCATAGACTAACCCCTCGGGGATCTTTAGCCCCTCCATGCGCCTGAACCTCCGGGCCTCCTCTGTCTGCCTCTTTATGTACCCCTCGCTCTTTACGTCCGTCTCTATTGAACTTGCTATATCTTCGGGCAATAAAAAATCCCTTTTTGCGAGGCCGTAGACAGAGCCTATATCCACCCCGGGACGCCTGAGAAGTTCCTTTAAAGTCAAGGATTTTTTAAGTTCCCCGAGACGAAGCCTTTGCATATCTTTCAGGGTCTCGTCCGTGGGCCTTAGTTTCGTTCCACCAAGCCACCTCAATTCCCTTTCCATGAGCCTCTTTTTTTCAAGGAAATCGTTATAGGTACTTTCGTCTACAAGCCCTACTACATTAAAACCTTTCTCTGTTAGCCTCAGGTCCGCGTTGTCTTCCCTCAAGATGAGCCTGTATTCGGCCCTTGAGGTGAACATCCTGTAAGGCTCTTCCGTGCCCTTGGTCACCAGGTCGTCTATCAAGACCCCTATGTACGCCTCTGTCCTGTCCAGTATGAACGGGGGTCGGCCTTTGACCTTGCAGGCGGCGTTTATGCCGGCGATAATGCCCTGCGCTGCCGCCTCCTCATAGCCTGACGTACCGTTTATCTGTCCCGCAAGAAACAGCCCCTCGATAAGCTTCGTCTCAAGGGTTGATCGGAGCTGGGTGGGAAAAACAAAGTCGTACTCAACGGCGTAGCCGGGCCTAAATATTTCTACTTTGTCCAGTCCTTCTATGGTCCTTAAAAATTTTATTTGGACGTCCTCGGGGAGGCTCGTGGAAAGCCCGTTGGGATAGACCCAGTCAGTATCATAGCCCTCGGGTTCAAGAAATACCTGGTGCCTGGCTCTATGTGGGAATTTCACGACCTTGTCCTCAATGGAAGGACAGTACCTGGGCCCTATGCCTTTAATCTTGCCGCTGAAAAGGGGCGAACGGTCGAGGTTATCTCTTATTATCCCGTGGGTGGCTTCGTTGGTATAGGTAATATGGCAGGGGACCTGCTTTCTTTTTATGTAAGTAGTTGAAAATGAAAAGGATTTTATCTCATTATCCCCGTCCTGGCGCTCGAGTCTGGAATAATCTATCGTGCGTGAGTCGAGCCTCGGGCATGTGCCGGTCTTAAGCCGACCCATGTTTAAACCGAGCTCCCTCAAGGAATCCGAAAGTGCGATACTCGGCTTATCGTCGGCCCTGCCGCCGGGCAGATTCTTCGACCCGATATGCATGAGTCCATTTAGAAAAGTCCCTGTCGTAACTATAACCGCCCTGGCCCCAAACGTCCGGCCCGTGCTTAACTCCACTCCTCGTATTCTCGACCCATCGTTTACCAGGAGCTTTTCCACAACTCCTTCGACAACGTCAAGGTTCTCTGCCCCTTCAAGGGCACGCCTCATCCGTTGCCTGTAAAGGGTCCTGTCCGCCTGCGCCCTTGTACCCCTGACAGAGGGACCCTTGCTGGAATTAAGGGTCCTGAACTGTATGCCCGTTTCATCTATGGCCTTTGCCATCTCCCCGCCGAGGGCGTCTATCTCCTTTACAAGGTGGCCCTTTGCTATCCCGCCAATGGCCGGGTTGCAGGACATCTGCCCTATAGTATCAAGGCTCATTGTAACGACGAGCGTAGCTAAACCCAATCGGGAAGAGGCGAGGGCGGCCTCGCACCCGGCATGGCCGGCCCCGATTACAACGATATCGTACTGGCTCTGTTTTCCCATCGGTTTTTCGTTTTTTTATTTTTTTTATTTTTTTTATTTAAAAATTTTGAAGCCTTTTCAAGATGACTGATTTTATACTAACCACTCTCGCTCTGTCAACCGCCCGAACTGACAGGCGGACATTTAAAAATATTGACAATATTTTAAAATAGTGTATACTCCACTACCCTATGCCTGCTACAAAAAAGAAGACCCAAAAGACAAAAAGCCGGGCCAAGAAGTCCCCTGCCAGGGCGAAAAAGGCTCCAAAAAAGAAGGTAGTGCCGAAAAAGGCCGCAGCCAGGAAGCCACGTGTGGCAAAGCCCCCCAAGAAAAGGGCACCTGCACCGAAAAAGAAGGCCGCTGAGAAAAGACCAAAGGTCTCCCTCAGAAAAGAGATTACCAAAAAACTCCTGGCCGATAAAAGAAGGATCCTGGCCGAAGTCGCCCATAAGGTCAAAAGCGAAAGCGACGGCTCGAAGTCCGAGATGGGAGACATCTACGATATAGCCTCGAGCGAAAGGGAAAGGGAGCTTTCCCTGACCCTCGGCGACCGCGAGAGGGAAAAACTCTCAGAGATCGAGGACGCCCTCGAACGGATAAAGGACAAGAGCTACGGCGAGTGCGAGGAGTGCGGTGAACCCATTGGCGAGAACAGGCTCAGAGCACTCCCCTTCACCCGTGTGTGCGTCGACTGCAAGTCCAAGTCCGAAAGGGAAGAGCACGTAAGGGGCAGGATCGTGGAAGAAGCGGCCGTGGGCATGATGGAAAGGTCCGAAGCAGAGGAAGAGGAGTTCTGAGCAAAGAGGGCCCCTTTTTTCTCCTAACCCATTAATTTTATTGCTCTTTTTTATGAGCGACGATAACAAGCCTCATCCCCTGGACCTTAAAAGCATCTTAAAAGACAAGCCTGCCATTATTCTCACCTCTATCGCCTTAACGGCGATAGTGCTCACCATCGTCACATTTGCCCTTTTAAAAACAGCGGAAAAGACCAGGACATACGGGCGTATCCTAATGGGTACAGTGGTGGAGATTACCCTTAGAGAGGAAAACCCCGTGGCGGCAAATGAGGCATTTTCAGAGATAGAGCGGTTAGAGACCATTTTTTCAAGCTACATCCCCCAAAGCGATGTCTCCAGGATATCCGATTCCGCGGGGACAGGGCCCATAAGGGTAAACCCAGAGGTAATCGAGGTCCTGGAGGTTGCGTTAAATATCTCGGAGCTCAGCCAGGGGGCCTTCGACCCAACGGTGGGCGTGCTCGCAGAGCTCTGGGACTTCTCAGGTGAAGACGGTTACGTCCCTTCAGAAGAGGAGGTCAATGACCTCCTCCCCCTGGTGGATTACAAAAAGATCCATGTAGATAAAGAGGGCTCAATGGCCGGTCTTACCGGGGCAGGGATGAGGCTTGACCTCGGGGGTGTGGCAAAGGGATACATAGTGGGAAAAGCGGTAGAGGTCTTGAAAAGGGCCGGCATTGAGTGGGGGATAATAAAGGCCGGCGGGGATATGGTGGTTTTCCAGAAGGATGCTCCCTCAGAGCCTTTTATAATCGGCATACAGCACCCGAGGAAAAGCGGCGAGCTTTTGGCGAAGGTAAGTGTCAAGCAAGGCGCGGTGGCCACATCCGGAGACTATGAGAGGTTTTTCATAAAGGACGGGGTTCGTTACCACCATATAATGGACCCTGAGACAGGGTTCCCCGCAAGAGGATCCAGAAGCGTAACAATCGTCGCCGAAGAGCCGACAGGCGCCGACGGGCTCTCAACCGCGGTAT
>JAUVFY010000063.1 GCA_030594025.1 Deltaproteobacteria bacterium
AATCTCTTACCAGAAGTAAACCTGGGAGAGTACAAACAACGATATCACGACGACAAAGTGCCAGAAGATGCCGCCTGATTTGACCATGCTTTCGCTTATCTTGCCCGAAAGGGCCTTTATAAGGACCGCGAGGAATATACAGACACCGACAAAGACGTGTGACGCATGGAACCCGGTCAGGGAGTAAAAAGATGTAGAGTATATATTGGTCTTGAAGTCGAAGCCCGCTTTGAAAAGGTGGCTCCATTCGTTGGCCGACATGGCTAAAAAGGCGACACCGAGGATTATTGTTACCACGAGCCACTTAACGAACCCGTTCCGGTCTCCGCTTTCGAGTTTCGTTTCAGCCAGATAGAAGGTTGCGCTTGAACTGATAAGCGTTATGGTCATGATTATCGGTACCAGAAGGGGCATATGGGCAGGGGTCCCCGCGGGCGGCCATGAAGGGGCAGTGAGCCTCGTCGCCCAGTATGCGGCGAAGAAGGCCACGAATACAAAGGCTTCCGAGATTATGAAAAAGGGCATCGCTGAGACAGACAGGTGCCATTCAGTCTCTTCGACCGCCTCTCTAATCCAGCCCCCGATGGAAAGCAGGACAAGGGGCACGCCCATTCCGAAGCTAAGGACAGCAAACATAGGTTTGGAGTAGACGAAGTAGAAAGCGAATGGCAGGGGGACAAGAAACAGTATGCCTACGCTCAACAACAATGGCCACGGGCTTGAGGCCCAGTGTTCTTCCACCGCATGGTCGCTCATAAATTCCACCTCCCGGGTAAAATGCCGTATTTTATCCTTATACCCCTTTTAGGCCGAAAAATCCCCTCTCGTGGAACCATATTTATAGAAATTTAGACCACAAAAACGTTTTTTTCAACATATCGGCGTATAAGACCCTTCAAAACCTCCCTGGAGGGGGGGAGGACTATGAGAAGGCCCAGTATGTCGGTGAGAAAACCAGGGGTGATAAGCACAGCCCCCGCCACGAGCAAAAGCGCCCCGTCGAAGATCTCCTCGGCCGGGAAGATACCCTCAGCGAGGTTCTTCTGGAAGCGGTAAATTACGTTTATACCCTCAAGCCTTACCAGAAAGGCCCCGGTAAGCGCCGTGCCGATGACCAGTACCACTGTATTGAGCGTGCCTATAAGGGTTCCCACCTTTATAAGGAGCGCGAGCTCAACTACAGGTACAAGGGTAAATATTAAAAACAGCTTAAAGAACATTGACAGACGGGAAAAATCCGTAATACTATAAGGAAGAAAATTAGTCCCTGGTGCCAGGGACGTGCCTTATAAAAGCTACTCCGAAGACACTTTGGTGTCAAGTGAAATGTGAGTACCCGCGGACAGGCGGTATGGGGTAGGGCGGGGGTCTCAACCAAAGGCTACAGGTACTTAAAGCTGAAGGCCGAGGATGAAGACGATTTCGAGGTGGACATAGACCTTAAAGGGCCCTTCGTCACACTCAGGGTGGGTTTTTAGAAGACCTTTTCAAAGTAGACGTTATTCTGACGGATGATGCCACGAGGAGGAAATCGACTTAAATGAAGCCCAGGATACTTGTAGTCGATGACAACGAGACGAGCCTCGAGCTACTCGCAACAAAACTGGAAGGCGAGGGTTACGAGGTGGAGAAGGGGAAAAACGGCCTGGAGGGCCTCGAGAAGGCCGAAGCCTTCCACCCCGACCTCATAATGCTCGACATAATGATGCCCAGGATGGACGGATACGAGGTGTGCAGGAGGTTGAAGGCCAAAGAGGAGACCCGATATATCCCTATTGTTATGCTCACGGCAAGAACGGAGCTCGAGGACAAGATGTTGGGCCTTGAGCTGGGCGCCGAGGATTACATGACAAAGCCTTACAGCCTTCTTGAGGTATCGGCACGGGTCAAATCGCTCCTCAGGATGAGGGAACTGCAGAAAAAACTGCGGGATACCGAGAAGATGGCGGCCCTCGGGGAGATGGCGGGCGGCATAGCCCATGAGGTCAGAAACCCCCTTGTTACCATAGGTGGATTGGCAAGGCGTCTCTATGAGCATCAAACCGACGAGGAGCACAGGCTCTATGCACAGAAGATTATCGAGGGGGTGGAGAGGCTCGAGAGGATGTGTAAAAGGATAGACGAGTACATGGGGATCCTGGTATCAAACCTCGAACAGGGAGACATAAACAAGGTGATAACGAATGCCCTGGAAGATATGAAAGACCATATAGGAAAGAAGGATATAGGAGTAGTCACCAGCCTAACGGACAAGCCGGTAAGGCTCAACATGGACCCCACCAATCTAAAGATCGCAATTTGCAATATAGTTCAGAACTCGATTGACGCCATAAACGGTAAAGGGGAGATAAGGGTGGCAACGGAGCTCAAAGACGGAACGCTTCACGTTAGCATTTCTGATAACGGCTGCGGCATGGAGGAAAAAGACATAAGAAAGATATTCCACCCCTTCCATACGTCCAAGATGAAAGGGGCAGGCCTGGGCCTTACCATAAGCTACAGGATCATACACGACCACGGCGGGGATATAAAGGTTGCCAGCAAAAAAGGCGAGGGCACTACGATAACGATAAGCCTTCCCATCGAATATCAAGTTAAGGCCGGGGCTTAAATTCACAGGCTAACTATTCAATTAAACTTCCTTTTTAAGCACAGTATCTTTTTTGAATTTCTCGTCGTCCACGTCCGGATAATCGATATTGTAATGTAAGCCCCTGCTCTCCTTTCTCATGGACGCCGAACGGATTATGAGTCCGGCAATAGTGGCGATGTTTCTCAGTTCAAGCAGATCGCTCGTTACGGTAAAATCCCAGTAATACTGGTTGATTTCCTCCTGGAGGAGCTTTATCCTCCTTTCGGCCCTCTCGAGCCTCTTTATAGACCTTACGATACCCACGTAATTCCACATGAATCTCCTTATCTCGTCCCAGTTCTGGCTTATAACAACGGCCTCTTCGCTTATCACGGCGCCGCGAGTCTCCCACGGGGGTATCCGGGGTATGACATCGCCGGGGGCTTTGTTGAAATCCTCTATGGAACTGAGTGCCGCCCTGTTTGAATAGACAAGGGATTCAAGCAGCGAGTTTGATGCGAGGCGGTTTGCGCCGTGTAGCCCTGTACATGTCGTCTCGCCTATGGCGTAGAGTCTTTTTAAATTTGTCTGCCCGTCCGTCCCGGTGCGTATCCCGCCGCAGATGTAATGGGCCGCGGGCACGACCGGGATGGGCTCACTTGTCATGTCATGGTCGCACTCCAGGCATGTTCTATAGATGTTAGGGAAGCGTGTTTTTATGAATTCCGGGGGACGGTGGCTTATGTCCAGGTAAACACACTCATCGCCGCTCTTTTTAAGCTCGAAGTCAATGGCCCTGGCCGTTATGTCCCTCGGGGCAAGGTCTCCCATCGGGTGGTATCTTTTCATAAAGGGTGTGCCGTCGGCGAGCTTCAAAGCCCCGCCTTCGCCCCTTACGGTCTCGGAGATTAAAAAGCTCTTTAGGCGGCGACAGTAAAGCAACGTGGGATGGAACTGTATGAACTCCATGTTTGCTATCTCGGAGCCAGCCCTGTATGCCATGGCTATGCCGTCCCCGGTGGCGGTGTCCGGGTTGGACGTGTAGATATACACCTTGCCGGCCCCTCCCGTTGCAAGGACGGTTGTCTTTGCAAGGAATGTGTGGATAGCCCCGGTAGGCTTGTCCAGCAAGTATGCGCCCCAGACTATATCCTCCTCGGTATCGGCTATGAACTTCGAGTGTATTATGAGGTCAACGGCCATGTGGTTTTCGTAGACGCTTATGTTTTTATTGGCCCTCAGGGCCCTTATAAGTGCCTCCTCGATCTCCCTGCCGGTGAGGTCGCCGGCATGGACTATCCTTCTTTTGGAATGCCCGGCCTCTTTTCCGAGGTCGAGCTCAACAGTGCCGGCTGTTACTCTGCTCGTGAATCTTACCCCCAAGTCCATGAGCTCGCGGATCATCTCGGGGCCGTCCTTTACCACCATCTCCACAATGGCGGGGTTCGAAAGGCCCACTCCCACGTTTATCGTGTCCTGGATGTGTGATTCGAAGGTGTCTTCGCTGCTGAGTACCGAGGCTATGCCGCCTTGAGCGTAGTATGTGGCCGATTCCTTAAGCTCCCTCTTTGTCACAACACTGACGGTGCCGTGATGGGCAACCTTTAATGCATAGAAGAGTCCGGCTATCCCGCTCCCTATAATAAGAAAATCAGACTTTACTTCCAAGATAGTTTCTCCCTTGATTTTGGTTCTATTTTTTAGATTAATTCAATGCGGTTTTTTTGTCAAGCACCGCCAGGGAAATCATCCTGCCGGGGATTGAATTGTAAGTGCGTATCCAGCCCGATTTTAGCTTCTAAAAAATGAACGGACGGATTATAACTCAGAAAAAATCCTTGCCCTTTTGTCTCTCACGTTATAAACTAATATATGTGCCTTTTTTAACCCATGAAAGAGGAAGTGATTATGAAGAAAAAACAACTGACCATGCCGGCACTTATAGTTTTTCTCCTTTTTCTCCTTTTTCTCCTTAGCGTGCCTCAAAAGGCCCGTGCCGACTTCTACATGTACGTGGACGAAGAGGGTGTCACGCATATTACAAACGTCCCCACTTCGTCGAAGTACAAATGGGTGATGAAAGAGACCGACAGCGACCCGAAGGAGGTCGACTCCCTTGAAGGGATCATAAACGGCGCCTCGGAGAAGTGGGGAGTGGACCCCGTACTGGTCAAGGCCGTTATAAGGGCCGAGAGTAACTTCAACCCGGATGCTGTCTCCAGGGCCGGTGCAAGGGGGTTGATGCAGCTCATGCCCGAGACGGCACGGCTCATGGGCGTAAAGGACATAAACGATCCCGCCGAGAACGTGGAGGGCGGGGTCAGGTATCTAAAAAAACTCCTTGAAAGCTTCCACTGGGACGTCACGCTGGCCCTTGCCGCATACAATGCGGGAGAGGCGGCGGTCCGCAAATACGGGGGCATCCCGCCTTTCACAGAGACCGTCAACTTTGTTAAACGGGTCCTCAGTAACTGGAAGTCTTACAGAAGTTCCTCACGTTAATACGGGCAAGGGGGTAAGGTCGTAACCCTTATGGATTCTAACCCGCAAAAAGACCTCTGGAACCTCCCCAACATACTCTCCATTACAAGGATAGGGACCGCACCCCTTCTCGTAGTAATCCTTCTTTCCCCCGGCAAGGTACTCAGCCTCGTAGCGGCCATTGTGTTTTTAGTCGTCTGCCTTACCGACTGGCTCGACGGCTTCCTTGCAAGGAGGATGGGCGTTATAACGTCCCTCGGTAAGTTCCTCGACCCCCTGGCCGACAAGCTCCTCATAATGACCGCCTTTATCATGCTCATCCCGCTCGAACGAGTGCCTGCGTGGATGGTTGCCCTTATAGTGTCAAGGGAGATAGCGGTGACCGGGCTCAGGACCGTTTTAGCGGAAAGGGGGATCGTGATATCCGCAAGCTGGGCAGGCAAGACCAAGACAGTGGCCCAGATATGCGCAATCGTCCCCCTTCTGCTTCACTATCATTTCTTGGGCGTGGACTTCCAGGCCGTGGGTACGGTCCTTGTCTGGCTGGCCTTCGCTCTAACCATCTGGTCCGGTGTGGATTACTTCATAAAGTTCTTTAAAAGCTGCTTTACCGGGGAAGGAGTGTAATAGAGGGGCCTTAGAGAGGGTTATCTCCTTCAAAAATATCCTTCACAAGGCGTACCGATATAACACTAAGGCTTCTTATGGGATTCTGACAGGAGTCGGTGTAGCGGGTGAATGATGTTTGAAAGCTTGTTTATCCCGCCCAGGAGCCAACCGTTTTCCTTCCCGCTGAAATGAGAATGCCTTCCGATGATGATGTGGTCGTGAACGTTCAGGTCCACCGCCAGGGCCGCCATCTCTAATACCATCGTCAATTCCAGGTCGGCCCTGGAGGGGGTAGGGTCCCCGCTGGGGTGGTTGTGGGCGAATATCACGGAACGGGCGTTGTACTTGAGGGCGTGTTCGATCACTTTTCTCGGATAAACGTGCATCTGGTCGATCGTGCCCTCATAGAGTATCACCACGCCCAGAACCTCGTTCTTGGCGTTCAGGTATATGGCCAGAAACTTCTCGTTCCTCTCTTCGGAAAGCGTCAAATTAAGGAAATCCAGTACATCACCGGGGTAACGTACGACGCTCTTCCTCTTCAGCCTTCTCTTCAGGTAGAACCCTGCCATCTCTCTCATAAATCTTATAAACACTGCCTCCTTTTCTCCCACACCCCTTACTGATTCGAGTTCCTCCTGGGTAGCTTCAAATATTTCCCTGAAACCTTTGAACCTCTCTAAAAGCCTCCTGGCCAGAAGCGAAGAGTTTTTCTTGGGAAACGCAAGCGAAAGAAGAAGCTCCAGGACCTCGTCTTCGTAGAAACTCTCAAGCCTGGTCCTCTTGAACCTTTTTACCAGCCTTTTTTGTTGCTCTAAATCCGTGACTTTGTTCTGTCTCATTGCACTCCTTTGGACAAAAGATAATCACCTTAATCAAGTTCCCTATGCATTTATACATTCTTCTTACAAAAAATTCACCTGTACTATTGTACAGTTACTTAAAGAGCCGGTTCCTGCTAATTCTATCCCCATGGAACAGGTCTTCAAAGAGGAGGGGTTTTTAATAAAGAGCATAACCACGTGCGAGGAAAGGGAGGCCGCCTTCCGACTGCGGCACGATGTGTTTTGTGATGAGCTTAAATGGGTCCCCCCATCCCAGGACCGGATGGAAGAAGACGCTTATGACGCTTTCGCCCACCCCATAGGATTGTTCGACGAGACGAAGACGCTCGTGGGGCATGTCCGACTCATACACGCACCCGACCCGTTCATGATTGAAAAGGAGTTTGCCTGTTTGCTTAACGGGGATAAGGCTTTCAGTAAGCTTCCGAATATGGCTGAATCAACACGGATATGCGTGAAGAAAGAATTCAGGACAAGACAGGTTGGGTCCTTGTCGATAGCCCACCTCCTATATAAGGCAATTTATAATTGGTGCCTTCT
>JAUVFY010000093.1 GCA_030594025.1 Deltaproteobacteria bacterium
AGGCCGTCGTTTATCCAGTGAAGGAGGTCCTTCGAAAGGGTGATATTCCCGATGGATATTGTAATGACCGTCTCCCAGAGGCCCTGGTAGGCCTCCCTTGCCGGCGAGTTGGCAAAGATTATCGCCGCCATAGCGGCGCCGAGAAGCAGTATGCCGCCCATGGCCTGGGTCTTGAAGAACTCCTGAAAGGGCTTTATAAGAGTTTCAGCCACCGACTCGATCCCGAGGGCGGTCCTGTTGAAAAGGTTCTTTCCGGGTATGTACTGTTGTTCCATGTTAAACTTTTTCTCCTTAGCTCAAAAGAGGACCCCCTGCAGGGCCCCATACTAAGATAATAAGCTATATTCGGCCTTTTGACAACACTACATTAAAGCCTTAACCGACACGTAGCAAAGACGCCATAAACCCGTAACATGGACGTGGTAATTTGCCCGCGAAAGGTAAATGCGCCGGCCGTCAGGATTAAATTAAAAATACCCGTTGCCAGCAGAGCCCCCTGTGTGGTAAATAATATAGTTGATTATCGTTGGAAAGGACTAATTTATGCCAGAACCAGCCAGGGTACTTTTCGTATGCGTGGGCAACGCCTGCAGGAGCCAGATGGCAGAGGGGTTTGCAAAGGCTCACGGCAGTGGTAAGGTGGAGGTCAGGAGCGCCGGTACATCGGCCATTGGTTTTATAACCAGGGATGTCATAACCACCATGAAAGAAAAAGACATAGACATCACCGCTCAGACATCCGACCAGCTTACAGACGAGATGGTCGGGTGGGCCGACGTGGTGGTAACACTCGGCTGCTGCACCGCGGACCAGATATGTCCCGTCTCATACGAGGGGGGAAAGATCGACTGGCCCGTGGAGGACCCCCTCGGAAGACCCATGGAGGAGATGAGAAGGATAAGGGACGAAATCGAGACGAGGGTAAAGGCCCTCGTGGAGGAGCTTGGCGGTGAACGGAGTTGACGCCGACATCCTTATAGTAGACGACGAGATAGACATACTCAACCTCCTCGAATATAATCTCACCAAGGCCGGATTCAGGGTCATTTCGGCAAAGGACGGTCCCGAGGCCATAGAGCTCGCAAAGGCCAGGGTGCCGGACCTCATAATCCTCGACATAATGCTCCCCAACATGGAAGGCACCGATAACCGTAACACTGCTGTAACATAGCCCGGGTATACTTTGTCAGGACTAAGGGGTATAAGGAGAATTAACGCATGACGGGAATATCCAAGACCTTCAATCACATTTAAATTAAAGAGGAGGTTTTAGTTAAGGCAAATGAGCGGAGTCAATAGACGAATACCGGAGACACCAATCACTTCTAACCAAAAAGGAGGTTTTAATGAATGCGAAGGGGCAGAGTCTGCAAACGCATAACCAAAGACCTTCAATCACATTTAACTTAAAAAGGAGGTTTTAATTTATGTTCGGTCTGATACCAAAGAACCTGGATTTTTTCGAGTTCTTCGACAGGGCGGCGAACAATATCCTCAAGGGCGCGAGGGTCCTCGGGGAGCTCGTCGAGGACGGGGACATCGAGGAGAAGGCCAAGCTCATAACCGAGATAGAGCACGATGGCGACAGGATAACACACGACACCGTAAGGATGCTCAACCAGACCTTCGTAACGCCCATAGACAGGGAAGACATACACGGCCTTATAACGGCCCTCGACGACGTGATAGACTTCATAGACGCCTTTGTCATAAGGGTCCATCTTTACAAGATTAAGGAGTTTCCGGCCGCGGCCAGGGAGCTCGCCCATATACTTTTAAAGTCCGCCGAGGAGACGGTGAGGGCGATAAGCTGTCTTGAGAAGATGGACAGCACGATACACCACATCTGTATCGAGCTCAACAGCCTCGAGAACGAGGCCGACAGGATCTCGAGGGCCGCCATAGCAAAGCTCTTCGAGGAGGAGAAAGACCCGCTTACGGTCATAAAGTGGAAGGAGCTTTACGAGACACTGGAGCTGGCCTCTGACAAGTTCGAGGACGTGGCCAACATACTCGAGGGTATTATACTTAAACACGCTTGAGCGGTCTTGCCCGTGGGTACTAAAATAAAATTTTAAAAAAGGAGGGCAAATGACCGACCCCGCAGTACTTATCGTTTTGGTTGTAATCGTGGCCCTTCTGTTCGACTTTGCCAACGGCTGGAACGACGCTGCAAACGCCATCGCAACGGTCGTGTCAACAAGGGTGCTCTCTCCTCTGACGGCGGTCCTTCTCGCGGGGTCTCTCAACTTCGTGGGTGCATACCTCTCGACCCGGGTAGCAAAGACCATCGGCGGCTCGATCGTCGACCCGACGACGGTCACCCTTACGGTAATACTCGCGGCCATGCTCGGGGCGTTTCTGTGGACCTTCCTCATGACAAGGATAGGCATGCCCATAAGCGGGTCCCATTCGCTCATAGGGGGGCTCATAGGGGCCGTGGTATTTGCCAGCGGTTTCGGGGTCTTGAAGATGGGGGGGGTCTACAAGATCCTCCTGGCGCTCTTAATATCCCCTGTATTAGGCCTCATCGTGGGTTTCCTGCTCATGGTCTCGATAATGCATATATTCAAGAACGTCTCCCCTGCCACGGTAAACAGGTACTTCGGCCGGCTCCAAATTATATCGGTGAGCTTCATGGCCCTGAGCCACGGCACGAACGACGCTCAAAAGGTCATGGGTATAATAACGATGGCCCTTTTAAGCGGCGGCTACATCTCGACCTTCGAGGTCCCGCTCTGGGTCATGTCGGCCTGCGCCCTTATGATGGCCCTGGGCACGGCCACAGGGGGCTGGAAGGTCATAAAGACGCTGGGCCTCAGACTCTCGAAGATAAAGCCCGTCCACGGCTTCGCCGCCGAGAGCGCCGCATCGGCCGTGCTCCTTACCGCGGCCAACCTCGGAGCCCCGGTCAGTACGACCCACGTAATCACTTCCTGCATTATGGGCGTGGGCTCGACACGGAGGCTCTCGGCCGTCAGGTGGGGTATCGGAAAGAAGATCCTATATGCGTGGGTGTTTACCCTGCCCGCTTGTGGTATAATGGCGGCGTTAATCTACCAGGGGCTGAGTCTTATTACAGGCGGATAGCCCGAGGGTTTTATGTCCATAATACAGGTAAAAGACCTTGTAAAGAACTATAACGGGGTCGAGGCAGTCCGCGGGGTATCGTTCGATGTCCACGAGGGCGAGACCTTCGGCTTTCTCGGCCCGAACGGCGCAGGCAAGACTACCACCATAAACGTACTCTGTACGCTCCTTTCGCCCACCTCTGGAACGGCCTTTGTAAACGGCTTCGACTGCACCCAAGAACCCCACAAGGTCCGCTCTTCGATAGGGCTCGTTTTCCAGGAAGTGACCTTAGATAACGAACTCACCGCATACGAAAATTTAAAATTCCACTGCTATCTATATAACATGGAAAGGCGTACGGCCGAGGTCCGCATCGACGAGATACTCGGGGTCGTGGGCCTCGACTCCAGGCGTAACGACTACGTAAAGGACTTCTCCGGGGGGATGAAAAGAAGGCTCGAGGTCGCAAGGGGGCTGCTACACAGGCCCAAGGTCCTTTTCCTTGACGAGCCCACCCTGGGGCTCGACCCGCAGACCAGAAGACAGGTCTGGGATTTCATAGGCAGGCTCAAAGAAACAGAGGGCAATACCGTCTTCATGACCACCCATTACATGGACGAGGCCGAGGTATGCGACCGCATCGCGATCATAGACAAGGGCCGCATCATAGTCTGCGCAAGCCCCGAGGAGCTCAAGAGCTCCCTGAAGGGCGATACCATATACATAAGGACCGCCGACGACGAAGGTGCAAAGAGGGAAATCCGCGACAGGTTCGGCATAGAGGCCAAGACTCTTACCGACGGGCTGGCGCTACTTGTGGAAGGGGGAGAAAAATTCATCCCCAGGATATTCGAGGAGCTCAAGACCTCCATCGTCTCGGTAAATTTAAAGAGACCGAGCCTCGACGACGTCTTCCTTCACCTCACCGGAAGGGAGATAAGGCAGACGGGAAACGCCACGAGGCAGGCTTAACGGCTTGCTCATTAATCGTTTGACCTTGTAAATAAAGAACTCGGTATTTTTATACTCCGGCGGATAACCTAAATCCAGTTTCTTCTCGGAAATGATATAACCGACACCGTACTCTTCGGATATCCTTGCTATAACAGGACCTTTGTCCGATTCATGATACAGGTTTTTAACTATTTCAATCCTCTTTTTCCATTCAAAAGCAAAATCCCTGTTGAAAACCAACTGGCCGTCTTTGTATGTGGTAAAGACATTCCTGCGGGAAGTTAACCTCAAAGCCGGGCCTTGCAGGGTAAAAGGCCTCGTCATAAAGATATCATCCTCGTCCGTATTTTTTTCTATCCAAGCCGAAGCCTGGGCCAATGGACTGTGTTTGAGATAAACAGGATAGATATTGAGCCCGGGGAAAAAGGTTGTTGCGCAGGCTGCAAGTAGGATACAGAAAACGTACGGCGATTTGTTGCCGAATATATAGTCCCTTTTCCATGACACCAGGGCCGGGATGATGGAAGAGACAAGGAGTATTGCTAATACTAAATCGGAGAAAACCAGCCCTTGCTCTTTGGAGAAAATTGACGATAAAGATACAAAGCATATGATGAGGACCAAGAACGAGATATAGAACTTTCTTATGATAAGGGGTTGATCTGTAACGAGTAGATTATGTTTCCTCCCTATCCATAAGACCAGGAAGATGGGAAGAAAAAACAAAATAAGAGGCTCTGTGTAATTCACCCTTATGACATAATAGAGCGGGAAGGCCAGAGGTGAGACCGTTCCGACCAGAGAAAAGTTGTATAAAAGGTCTTTCGGGTGCCTTTTTATGTATTCGTATGCAAAACGGGAGAACAAGAGCGTGTTGAATATCTTCCATAAAAAGAGGCTTCGGGCCATCTGTAGTTGTGCAAAAAAATGCAGTTTAAAGATATCCACCGTAATAAATGAGAGGACAGTTAGAAACAGGGGGATGAAAAAAAGCATTAAGCAATATCTTCTCTTTGTGGCGTCTTCAAAAACCTCCTTCAATTCCCGCCGGCTTACCATGAAAAAGCACGCACTCACGATTAGAAGGAGGAAGGAAATGGGCAGCCAGTTTGAAATAAAAATATCATAGTTTCTTTCATTGATAATTTCTTCCCACGCGGGATCTATAAATGTGAAAATCTTAAGCCCCGATGAATCTGTTGCGAGCATAAATAGCGTTAAAAATAGAGCCGGAGTTAACGCTGAAAGCAAACACTCCTTTACAGGCCCTCTGTTTTTGTATAAACAAAAAGCCAGATCCAGATATAGGAAAATAACGAAGGGGATTGATGCTATAGGATGCATTAACAGGCCGACACCCAGCGCCACGGTAGAAAGAATGCGTCTCCGGCTTAAAACCAAAGCCAAAAATAATAGATTGAAGGAGTAGCTAATAAGCCTTGGTGTAAGGTAGGTGTCTATCGTTGTTATCTCTGTGCCGTTAATCAAAATGGGGGATATGAAAAAAACCAATGAGAAGATGCTGAACATCCTGTCCTTTGTAAGGAAAAATGCGATCCTGAACAAAGAGTATAAGTAAAGATACCTGATAAAAACTGTGGTCGTGAACAGGGCGTAAAAGATGTTATCCCCCAGCACACCTGTAAGAAATACTATGAGCTCGTCAAAGAGCGTGTAGTTAAGTAGATTTAAACTCAAAAGGAGGTCGTTTTGATATAGTTCGGGGTTCATGGATTGGTATATTGCCGGGATATAGATAAGCTGGTCCAGGACAAACACATCATAGCCCGGGAAAACTATCAGGGAAAATGCGGTTAAGATCGCTATTGCCAGATGGAGCTTCAGTTCCGTTTTCATTTTCGTCGATGACCTAAGCGGGTGCTGGTTAAAAGGGAAAGCCAGGGAATATATAACTTTCTTGTTGG
>JAUVFY010000011.1 GCA_030594025.1 Deltaproteobacteria bacterium
GTTATGGTCATGCACACGGTCTCCGAGCTCCTCGAAAAATACATCCTCGCTGCCCGGCGTTACAGGCCCAGGGAGGTGGTGGAGGAGTTCTCAAGGGTAATCCACAAGGAGCTTGACCTTTCCATCGAGGGGGCCAATATAACCACCTTCCAGAGGATATTCAAGGATGACCCGGACGTCCAGATCCCGGATGTTTACTGGGACCTCACGACTACCGAGGTCCTCACCATGGAGCGCATAAGCGGGATCCCCATCGACGAAGTGGAGAAGCTCAAAAAGAAGGGGCACAACGTTAACGAGGTCGCTGTAAGGGCCTTGAAGTCGTTCTTCAAGCAGGTCTTTGACTACGGTGTTTTTCACGCGGACCAGCATCCGGGTAACATATTCGTAAGGGACGACGGGGTAATAATCTATCTGGACTTCGGCATAGTCGGAAGATTAGACAAGGCGTCAAGGACCTTCATTGCAAACATGCTCTATCACCTCGTAAAAAGGGACTATTACAGGATGGCCCTTCTCCATAAGCAGCTGGGGCTCGTCTCAAAGGACGTTGACCTCCACGAGTTCGAGGACGCGCTACGCGACATAGCCGAGCCGGTCTTCGGAAAGACCCTCGAGCAGATTAACATCTCCACGCTGTTGATGAAGCTCATACGCGCGGCCCGGCGTTACCAGATGAAGATACAGCCCAATCTGCTCCTGCTCCAGAAAACAATGGTCGTCGTAGAGGGCGTGGGCAGACAACTCTACCCGGGGATAAACATGTGGGAGGTGGCGAAACCGCTCATATATAAATGGATGATTAAAGAAAGGTTCTCCCCCAGGGCCGTTTATGAAAGGGGCAGGGAATACACCGGTGAGCTCGCAGAGACCGTCATAAACCTTCCCGGCCAGATGCACACGCTCCTGGGAAGGGCAGTAGGAGACGAGCTCAAGATAGGCTTCGTACACCACAGGCTCGATACCGTCACCGATGAACTCTACAATGCCGGAAAAAGAATATCGACCGGGATTGTCGTTGCTGCGCTCGTTGTGGGCTCTTCGATAGTGGGTGTCTTTTCCGGAGCCGACGCCTCACGGCTCTTCGGGCTGCCCACGCTGAGTACCGTGGGTTTCGCCCTCGCGGTTTTTCTCGGCCTGAGGCTTTTTACAGGCGCCGGCAAAAGATAGGTCGCTACGGTCACTGAGTGACGGGAACGCAGGGCAGCCAAGAAAAGATAGCCATCTTTGAGTCGATTATGAAGGAAGAGAAAAAAAGTCACTGCGTGACAGCAATTCGGCCAGTGAAGGAGACTACTGTAATCCAAGTGCCAAGTTATGAAGGAAGATAAGAAAACATGCTTCGGCAATAGGCTCATACCCGAGGAGGAAAAAGAGGGAAAAGTAAGGGAGCTCTTTACCTCGGTTGCGACGAAGTACGACCTGATGAACGACCTCATGAGTTTCGGCACTCACAGGTTCTGGAAGAGGTTCGTGGCCTCGAAGACCGAGCTCAGCCCGGGCCAGAGGGTTCTCGATGTCGCCGGAGGCACGGCCGACCTGGCCATACTCATGGCCGCACGGGTCGGCCCGGACGGTAAAGTCGTCGTATACGACATAAACCGCGATATGCTTGAGCTCGGCCGCGATAAATGCATTGACAGGGGGTTCGTTAAAAATATGGGCTACGTGCAGGGCGATGCCGAAGTGCTCCCCTTTTACGACAACACCTTCCACTGCGCGACCATAGGGTTCGGCTTAAGGAACGTAACACACCTTGATACGGCGCTGGCGGAGATGAAAAGGGTGGTAAAGTCTGGCGGGAGGGTCATGTGTCTTGATTTCTCGCACCCGACGAATAGATTCTTCGGCAGAGTCTACGACCTTTACTCCAAGAACGTAATCCCCAGGATAGGCGCGTTGGTCGCCGGAAACCGGGAGGCCTACGTTTACCTTCACGAGTCTATAAGGAAGTTCCCGGACCAGGAGAAGTTAAAGTCCATGATGGAAAATGCAGGGCTATCTAACGTAAGGTACCATAACATCTTTAACGGCATAGCTGCCCTGCATATAGGGGAAAAGATATAAGAACGTGGCTGGAGGGCTCTCCAAAAAGCTTAAAAGTCAGAGTAGAAAATCCTCCAAGACCTTTTAAGAGGAAAAACAGAATAATGAACGAAGAGCTCCCGAAAAAGCATGAAGAAAGCGTCATTGACGCCGTCATTGGCGCCGTCTATGACGCCGTCGGTTACGCCGTATATGGGGCATTGAGGCTCCCACTGAGGCTTATGCCGCTCTGGATGGAGGCCATCGGGGCCGGGGTGTTCATGGCCACGATCGTTCAAGGCCACCCGAGGTTCAAAGAGCGCCTGAAGGAGGTCGCGGGCAAGGTCTTTTTATTTGAGGCAAGGGATATAGAAAAAAGTTTCTACCTCAAAATAAAAGAGGACGAAATAAAGATTTTACCCTACATGACGTGCGAGCCGGACGTGGTCATGAGGGGTGAGGCACGGGTGCTCGTGGACCTTCTCATGGGCCGTGAGGACCCGGACACGGTGTTTTTCACGAGGAGACTCGAGATAAACGGCGACACGGCCGCGGCGATACTCTTCAAGAACATCCTTGCAGACCTTTAGGTAAAACCTTTCCAGCTCTTTCAATTGAAAATGGTAAAACGCCGGTCACCTTTCATTTCGGTCTTGTCCAATATAGCCAGCATGGGCCTGGGGCACCTGTATTGCGGCCGCCCGGTGCGCGGGATACTCTTCTGTGCATTGGTCGTGGCAAGCGCATTAAGTGCAGCAGTCTTCTATCAACTTACCTATAAGTTCGGGATTTTAACCGCATTTTTCCTGGGAAGCGTTCTAATTTTCATCTCAGCCCTGGCGGATGTGTTTATCATTGCAAAACACTCCAAGGATTATAAACGGAAATGGTTCAACAGGTGGTACTGGTATCTTCTCTATTACGCATGCTTTCTTTTTCTTGTTTCTATCGTTTCCGAAAATATTCAGGAAAACTTTATTAGAGCTTATAAGACGCCCTCTTCTGCAATGGAGCCGACCTTACAGATCGGTGACTATTATATTGTTGACCGAAGAATCTACAAGAACCATGAGCCTTCACGGGGAGATGTTGTTGTCTTCGCCTTCCCTAAGGATACGAGCATGTTATTCTTTAAGAGGATCGTCGGCCTGCCGGGGGATACTATAGAAATCAAGAAAAAAATCCTTTACGTGAACGACAGGAAGGTAAACGAGCCTTATGTAAAATATATTGATGACGAAACCGGTGAAATTAAACCCAAAGACGATTTCGGTCCGGCTACGGTACCCCCTGACAGTTTCTTTACACTCGGGGATAACCGGAACCGGAGTTTTGACAGCCGCTATTGGGGCTTCGTATCACGGGAGCATCTTAGGGGAAAGGCGTTGCACGTTTACTTTTCCAGGGACGTGGAAGGAACGATACACTGGGATAGGATCGGGTATAAGATCGAATAAAGGGGGGATTACTCGAAGACTATCTCTTTTATGTACTTGGCGGGTATCCTGTAGGTGCCGAACTCCGTAGTACCGAAGAACCTCTGTTCCGAATCGACGGTCACCGCAACGACATGGCCGTCCCTCAAGGTTATCTGAAAGTCCGCCTCATCGTCCTTTACCTCGCCCACGCGGGCCACCTTTTTTACCTTCTCGAAGGCGATCGTAATTATCGCTTTGCCGCGCGTGGCCCTGAAAAAGGTCTCCCCCTCCCAGCTCACATTCGTGCACTTTGTGGATATGTCCTGGTCGTCTATTACGGTGGCCCTGAAATCAATCTCCGGCACGGGTACTTCCATCCCGGGCCTCATACCCATCCCTGAAAGAAAAGGCCATATGAGGAGGAAGAAAAAAACCACCGGCAGAACCGTGTTTTTTCTTTCTTTCTTGCAGGCTTTAAGGGCTTGATTCCCGATATGTGAGGAGAGTATCCTCTTCATCTGGCAACCTCCGACAACATTAAAGCAGATTATGGCAGGACGAGGTAAAATGTCAAGGGATTATCATGACCGACGGGTTAAAACGGGAGCGGAAAAACCCCTAAGGCGGCTGTTGACAAAAGGGGGCCTTTCCAATATACTCAAAAAATTCATGGCTACCATAATACGCTACATAGATTTATACTTCGTATACGACGAGCTCGATGCGAAGGTAATAAAAAACCTCCTCGAGGATTACCAGATAGAGTGCGCGTTGAGGCAGACCGATGTCTTTAAGGACCCTGTAACCGAGGAAGTTCACTCCCAGAACATGGTATCGGTCGAGGAGGACAAGCTCGACAGCGCACAGCAGATAATAAAAGACGCCATACAGAGGGGCGTAATATCGCAAAAGGGGGGCTTCACGCAGTAGCCGCCTGCATCAGCTACAAAATTTGCAAGATGCCTGCCACTGACGTGATTAAAAAAAGGCTCATCGCCTCGAGCTTCCCGGTTGTTCTCACAGGCGCAGGCATCTCGGCCGAGAGCGGGGTCCCCACCTTCAGGGGTGCCGAGGGGCTGTGGAGGAACTTCAGGGCCGAGGATCTGGCCACCCCGGGGGCCTTCGAGAGGAACCCGGCGCTTGTATGGGAGTGGTACAACTGGAGGAGGGAAAAGATCTCGGGGCTTAAACCGAACCCCGCCCACTACGCCCTTGCGGAGCTCGGAAAAAGGTTCGCCGACTTTACGGTAATAACCCAGAACGTGGACGGCCTGCACACCTTTGCGGGCAGTAAAGACGTCCTGGAACTCCACGGGAACATATGGCGTGTAAGGTGCGTGGGGTGCGCCGCGGTCTCCGAGAACAGGCAGGTCCCCATAGAGATACCTCCGAGATGCAGCTGTGGAGCTCTTCTGAGGCCCGACATCGTATGGTTCGGGGAGCCCCTGCCCGTTGGGGTCATCGAAAGGGCCTTCAAGGCCCTCGAACGTACGGACTTCGTTCTTGTGGTGGGGACCTCGGGTATCGTCGAGCCCGCGGCGTCATTCGCAGCCACGGCGAAGTCTAACGGGGCGTTCCTCGTTGAAATAAACCTTGAAAGAACCCCCCTTTCGGATATCATGGACGTTGTGGCCCTGGGCAAGGCCGGCGAAATTATTCCGAAACTGCTTTAACCGACGGGCGCAGGATTTTTTACAGAAGATATAAGCGGGATTCAAGGAGGTTTGATGAAGGTCTTTACCAGCGCCATAAGGCTCAATACCACAAAGAAGACGGAGGAGATAAATATTACCGACCAGGTTGAGGCCGTCCTTTTCGAAAGCGGCGTACAGGAAGGCCTGGCGCTTGTACACACTGGCCATACCACGGCCTCCGTACACCTGAATAACGCCGACAGCGACCTTGAACAGGACTTCCACGATTTCCTTGATGAACTCATCCCCAACAAGCCCTCTTACCGCCATAACAGGGGCGATTACGGGAGGAACGCGGACGCGCACTTCAAGTCCCTTATGGTGGGTAACTGTGTCGCAATCCCGGTGACCAAGGGCAGGGTTACGCTGGGACAGTGGCAGGCCATATACTTTTCCGAGTTCGACGGGCCCAGGAAACGCATTATCTCCATCAAGGTCATGGGAACGAAATCATAAATCCCCTCCGGGGGGAGAGAGGGGGGAGAGAGGGGGAAGAGGGGAGAGAAAGGACCATGAGGGTTATAGGGGGCACGAGGAAGGGTAGAAGGCTCGCCTCTTTCAGATGCCCTTCGGTAAGGCCCACATCGGACAAGGTGAGGGAGGCCGTCTTTAACGTTGTGGAGAGGGGCCTTACGTTAAAAAAATTTGAAAAGTTTAAAAAGGTTCTGGACCTTTTTGCGGGCACCGGGGCCATGGGGATAGAGGCTCTCAGCAGGGGCTCAAACGAGGCGGTATTCGTCGAAAGGGACGAAAGGGCGGTATCTGTAATAAAGAAAAATCTAAAGACCTGCGAGTTCGAGGCACACTCGAGGGTCTTAAAAAGCGACGTTATAAGCTCAATCCGCATGCTCTCCCGGGGCCGTGAAAAGTTCGACCTCGCGTTCATAGACGCGCCTTACGGGAAAAGCGCCCTCACCGTCGACACCCTCAGGGCCCTGGCCGGCGGGGGGGTTCTCGAGGGCGGTGCAACGGTTGTATGCGAGACCTCGAAAAGGGCCGAGGAAATTGACGTGGCCGGAGAAGGGCTTGAGGGCCTGGAGCTGGTTCAGAAAAAGACCTACGGGGACACGGTGGTATATTTCTTTTATTTCTTTAAAGCGAGCTGAATCTTTTAAAATTTCTTAAAGTATGCCGAAGCACATCGCAGTATACCCGGGGACATTCGACCCCATAACCAGGGGGCACCTCGATGTAATCGAGAGGAGCTTGAGCCTCTTCGACGAATTAATCGTCGCCGTGGCCGAGGGCGCCGCCAAGAAGCCCCTTTTCGGTACGGAAGAGCGGCTTGAGATGATAAAAGAGGCCATAAAGGGCTGGCCGCAGGTAAGATGCGAGAGCTTCGACGGGCTTCTCATCGATTACCTGAGGGAAAAGGAGTGCAGGATAATATTGAGGGGCCTCAGGGTCATATCCGACTTCGAGTACGAGTTTCAGATGGCGCTTACCAACAGGAAGCTCGACCCCGAGATAGAGACCGTATTCATGATGACCGCCGAGGAATACGCACCCATACGCTCAAGGTTCATAAAGGAGATAGCGAGGCTCGGTGGGGATGTAAGCGCCTTCGTAACCCCCGGTGTGGTAACCAGACTCAAAAAAAGGTTCGGAGTGAAATAATAATGATAAAACCTGCCCGCAGGATAGCCACGCTCGAGGAATCCCCAACGTTGGCCATAACGGCGAAGGCCAAGGAACTAAGGGCCAGGGGATACGATATCATAGGCTTCGGTGCCGGAGAGCCTGACTTTGATACCCCTGAGAACATAAAGAGGGCCGCCGTAAGGGCCATCGAGGCCGGGCACACAAGGTATACCCCCGTGGGTGGGATAGCCGAGCTCAAAGAGGCGATAATAGAGAAGTTCAAAAGGGACAACGGGCTCGACTATACCCCTGACGAAGTAATCGTCTCCTGCGGCGGCAAGCATGCGCTTTTCAACCTCTTCCAGGTCCTTTTGAACCCCGGCGACGAGGTGATAGTGCCCGCCCCGTACTGGGTATCTTTTCCCCCCATGGTAAAGCTCGCCGGGGGTGTGCCCAGGATAGTTGAAACAGATGAGACCACCGCCTTCAAGCTTACCGCGAAGACCCTCTCTGAGAAGATAACCCCGCGTACAAAGGCCGTCATAATAAACAGCCCCTCGAACCCCACGGGCGCGGCCTATAGCCCGGAAGAGCTCGAGCCCATCGCCGGTGCTGCGCTTGAAGGGGGCTTAACCGTCGTTTCCGACGAGATTTACGAAAAACTCGTATACGAAGATAACGGCGCCACCTCCATGGCATCCCTTTCAAACGAGATGAAACAATCAACCGTAGTATTTAACGGCGTTTCAAAGACCTATGCAATGACCGGGTGGCGGATAGGTTACGCTGCGGGACCCGACGAGATTATAAAGGCCATGACAAGGCTCCAGAGCCAGTCCACATCCAACCCCACGTCCATAAGCCAGTGGGCGGCGCTCGAGGCTCTCACAGGCCCCCAGGACTTCGTCGAAACGATGAGAAGAGAGTTTTCCAAAAGGCGAAAGCTCATGGTCGAGGGCCTTAATTCCATAGAGGGTGTGAGCTGCATTATGCCCCATGGGGCATTTTACGCCTTCGCCAACATAAAAGCCTACCTGGGGAGGACTTTCAAGGAAAGCGCTATAAAGGACTCGGTGGACCTTGCCACATACCTCCTCGAGGAGGCGGAGGTCGCGATGGTGCCGGGCTCCGCCTTCGGGAACGACTCGCACATGAGGCTTTCCTATGCCTGTAGCGAGGAGGATATAACCACCGGGATCGAAAGGATAGGTGCTGCCCTGGGAAAGCTCGAATAAGCCTTCCCCTATGGCCCTTTTCTATCCTGACCCCCCTGAATTAAAATCCCCTTCGTTGAAGACCTCGGCCCCGAAGACATATATCTCAGCGCCGTCTTTCCAGCTCCCCGAAGGGAGCCCCGCCTTCAGGCAGGTCTGGTCAAGGAACGTATCGCGGTCAAAACCGTGCTCTACCGCGACCTGGGGCAGAAGAAGACCCCTGTGGAGGCCTTTAACGATAAACAGTCCGTGCCTTCCTACCTCGATCTCTGTTATGTCCTGGACCTTGTTTAGCGGCGTAAGGGCGGATATCTCGATTATTATCTCCGGGATCTCGGGAGCCTCGACGGACGGGAACCTGGGGTCCTGGGTAGCTGAGGCAACGGACATGTCTATGACCGTCTCGTAAAGAAGTTTTTCGGGGACGATTACGCCTATACACCCCCTTAGGACCCAACCCTTGTGGAGCGATACAAAGGCGCCCCTTTTTTGCTTCAGCGCCGGGGAGTTCACCTCAAAGGAAGGTATCGATTTTCCGTGGAGGTATGATTCCACCGTGGTGCGGGAGATATTTAAAAGCTCTATCTTGTCCCTCTCCGTGAGAGCCATGGCCCGGGTTCTTCCTCTAATTAAATAATTAAATTAAAACTCCAGATTACAGTTTAAATTCTCCCCCCGGGGAATTCAAGAAGTTTCTTCCAACACCCTGGAGGAGAAAACCCTTTGCCTTTCGGGCTCTTTTTAATCTATAATTAGTAGCTATGCCCATAGCCAAAGGGATTTAGATATGAAGGAAAAACAAGAGTTAAAAAGGCACCTCAGGGCGCTATTAAAGGAGAAAAGGGCCATGATGCTCGCCCACAACTACCAGCGTGACGAGGTGCAGGATACGGCGGACCTTACGGGCGATTCCCTGGGGCTGAGCCAGGCCGCGGCAGAGTCTGATGCCGAGGTGATAGTTTTCTGCGGGGTACACTTCATGGCCGAGAGCGCGGCCATCTTGAGCCCCGGGAAGACGGTCATACTCCCCCGGATGGACGCGGGATGTCCGATGGCTGACATGATAACAGAGGATGACCTTATTGAGGAGAAGAGGAAAAGGCCCAGCGTGCCCGTTGTGGCCTACGTTAACACCACGGCCAATGTAAAGGCCCTGAGCGACATATGCTGCACCTCGGCCAACGCCGTAAAGGTCGTCAGTTCGCTTGAAGCCGAGAGAGTCTACATGGTACCGGACCGTAACCTCGCCCACTACATCTCAAGGGGCGTAAATAAGAAGATGGAATGGTGGGACGGTTTCTGCCCCACGCACGAAAACCTCACCGCAGAAGAGGTCGTAAAGGCAAAAGCAGATAACCCCGGCTCGATATTCGTTTGCCACCCTGAGTGCAGGCCCGAGGTGGTGGACCTGGCCGACCACGTATGCTCGACCTCGGGGATGTACAGGTACGCCCGGGAGGTGGACTCTACCACCATAATAGTGGGAACCGAGATGGGCATACTCTGGAGGCTCAGAAAGGAAAACCCCTCCAAGAGGTTCATCCTGCCCTCTAAGTCGCTTATCTGCCCGAACATGAAACTTATTACCCTCGAGGACGTTATAGAGAGCCTTGAGGAGATGAAAAACGTCGTGACCGTTACGGACGATGTAAGGGTGAAGGCGAAGGCCGCGCTGGATAAGATGCTCGCGGTCCCCAGGGAGTGGTAGATTTCAGCGCGGCGAAAAAGATCGATAACCCGCTTTTGTGGCCTCCCTTTATGACCCCTTCTTCTTACCAGACTTCCACCACTTAACTATCTCCATCCAGACCAGAGGCTGCACGGATGCGACTCCCCGGTAAGCGCGGCCTCTTCGACCCTCAAGAGCTTGGACTCAGTAATCCTCAAGTCAGCGGGGATGCTGTCGCCCGAATCGAGGCTTACGATATCCCCGGGCACAACCGTTGAGGCGCTCACCGTTTGGAGCTCCCCGTCCCTCAAGACCTTGGCCCTGGGCGCGGAAAGCCTCTTTAACGCCTCCATGACCCTCTCGGCCTTCTCTTCCTGAGAGAACCCTATTACCCCGTTCAAGACCACTATGGCCATTATGGCAATCGAGTCCACCCACTCGCCGAGAAGACCGGCTATTATCGCGGCGCCTATAAGGACGAGTATAATGAATTCGGTAAAGTGCTTTAGAAATCTAAAGAAGCGGGATTCCCTGGGGGGTTCGACGAGAACGTTCTTGCCGTAACGTACGAGCCTCGACTCTGCCTCTTTACCGGTAAGACCCCCTGGGGAGGCGTCGAGCTCATCAAGAACCTGGGAGACCGTTTTTTTATACCATTCCATGAACTAAAAAACCTTTTACGCCTGAGCCCTTTAAATAAAAACCCTTGTAGAGGTACTGAAAGCCCTTTTCCCCCGGACGGTCATTGACCGGGCGGTCATGGACCGTTGGCTTTTACCTATTGCGTTCAACGCCGTTGAGTTAATCACACGGCACGTTTTGTGTCAAGGTCTTCACAAAGCCACAGCCGCCGGGCGGCAGGACCCGGGGGGTTCTTATTTTACTTTATTAGACCTGCCCTGGACACTAATTGTCTTGACAATCCGCAAAGCCCTATGTTAATTTTTCATGTTGTTTTATTGTTCGAAACGTACCAGCCCAGGTAGAAATAGGGTCATTGACCCTTTTTTTAGCCCTCTTGCGGGAAAAAAGCGGCAAAAACCCTGTCCAGGCGAATATTTTACCAGAGATAGACCCGCTGCAAAAATTTTTTAATTTTATCTAATTTTAATTGTTTAACTAAAACTTCCGCCGGCAGGGACCGGAAACGGCTCGTAGTTTTTTAATTTTTTTTAGTTTAGGCGCGCCGGATGGAGCCTTTAATTAAGGGGCCCTGAATGTTAGAACTGAACACCACTCTCTTTATCCAGATAATCGCATACTTTATCCTCCTTTATCTGCTTAACCGGCTTCTGTACAAGCCGGTAATGGAGGTGATAGAAAAAAGGCGCGCCAAGACCGAGGGTACTCTTAAGGACGCCTCGGATATCGAAAAAGATGTCGAAGAGGGGCTCGAGGCCTATAAGGAGCGCTTGAAGGAGGAGACCGCGAAGGCCCAGGAGGCAAGGAGCGCCATAAAAAAAGAGGCCCTCGAAAAGGAAAAGGAGCTCCTCGAAGGTGCCCGCAAGGAAGCCCAGGGTGAGATAGCGAGGATGAAGACCGAGCTCGAAAAGAGTAAGCACTCGGCCCTTGAAACACTTAAGGTAGAGGCCAAAAAGCTATCAAGTACCATAGCCGAGAAGGTCCTCGAAAGAAAACTCGCCTCCATTGCAATTGCCATTACGTTCCCGCTCCTTCCGGCCGTGGTCTTCGCTTCCGCCGGGGGCGAGGAGACCGACACCGGTATCTACTGGAAGATCTTCAACTTCATCATCCTTGCCGCGGTCTTATACCTCATATGGGCGAAGTGGTTGAGGGGCTACCTCGAAGGCAGGGGCAAGGACATACAGAGCGCCCTGGAGAGCGCCGAGAAGACCAGGGCCGAGGCCGAGGCGAAGCTTAAGGAATATCAGTGGAAGCTCGCCATGCTGGACAAAAAGATCGCCCAGATACATAACGACCTGAAGGTCGAGGCTGGCGAGGAGAAGAAAAAGATACTCGAAGAGGCGGAGAATACAGCCAAGAAGATAAGGATGCAGGCCAAGCGCACAGCCGAGCAGGAACTGAAAAAGGCGAAGCTCGAATTGCAGAGAGAGGTGGCGAGGCTTGCCGTCGAAATGGCAGAAGATCTCCTTGCAAAAAAGGTAAAGCCCGAAGACCAGAAAAGACTCGTAAAGGACTATGTAGATAAACTTTCGCTGAGTTAAAGAGACAAAGAGCTTATGAGAGCCACCGCACTTGCAAGAAGATACGCCCGGGCACTTATAAAGATAGGCCAGGAAGAGGCATCTTACGAGAAGTTCGGAAGAGACCTGAGAAACTTCCTGGCCGTCTTCAAGGGCAACCCGGAACTCTACAGGGTGCTTCTGAACCCCATGTACAAGCTCGAAGAGCGCACGGGCCTTACCGAGAAGCTATCGGAGAACCTCGGTGTAACGGATGCGGTTAAGAGGTTCATGGGCCTTCTTGTAGAGTCGCGCAAGATAAGGCTCCTCGAGGGCATATGCATTGCGTACTTCAAGATGGAAGACGAACTCGCCGGCAGGCTCAAGGTAACCGTGGAGACGCCGGTGGTCCTGGACCCTGCGCTCAGGGATGCAATAAAGAAAAAACTCCGGGAGGAGACAAAAAGAGAGGTAGTTCTGAGCTTCGAAAAAAACGAGGCCCTTATCGGAGGGGTGGTTCTCAAGATAGGGAACACCATTCTTGACGGAAGCTTAAGGGGGCAGCTCGAAAGGGTAAAAGAAAAGATGCTCGAAAGGGCGGTTTGACGGCCGGTCTTTTGGATATGCCGGAGACATAACCGGAAATTTAAAATTTTAAAATTTAAAATAGGAAAGGGAGTGTATAAAAATGATTAAGGCCGGAGAGATAAGCGAACTTATAAAGAAACAGATAAAGGGCTTTGAAAAAGAGGTCAACATCGAGGAGGTAGGCACCGTCATTTCCGTCGGCGACGGTATAGCACGGATATACGGCCTCGAAAAGGCGATGGGAGGGGAGCTTCTGGAGTTCCCTCACAATATTTACGGGATGGTGCTGAACCTCGAAGAGGATAACGTCGGTGCCGCAATCTTCGGCCACGACTTTGAGATAAAGGAAGGCGACACGGTAAAGAGGACCGGCAAAATAGTGGAGGTCCCGGTGGGCGAGGCCCTCATGGGAAGGGTCGTAAACGCCCTCGGCCAGCCCATCGATGAGGGGGGCCCCTTAGATACGAAGGAGACCCGGAGGGTCGAGCTCAAGGCCCCGGGGATAGTGGCAAGAAATCCCGTAAAAGAACCCCTCCAGACGGGCCTCAAGGCCATCGACAGCATGATACCCATAGGCAGGGGACAGAGGGAGCTCATAATAGGCGACCGCCAGACCGGCAAGACCGCCGTTGCCATCGATACCATAATAAACCAGAAGGGCCAGAACGTATTCTGCATCTACGTGGCCATAGGGCAGAAGCAGTCCACCGTTGCCCAGATAGTGGACAAGCTCCGCCAGTTCGGGGCGATGGACTACACGGTCGTTGTTGCGGCCACCGCTTCCACCTCGGCCCCTCTACAGTTCCTCGCCCCTTATACCGGATGCACCGTTGGCGAGCACTTCAGGGACAACGGCAAACACGCCCTTGTAATCTACGACGACCTTTCAAAGCACGCTGTAAGCTACAGGCAGCTATCGCTCCTTTTAAGGAGGCCGCCCGGCAGGGAGGCCTACCCCGGCGACGTCTTCTACCTCCACTCAAGGCTCCTCGAGAGGGCTGCGAAACTCAAAGACGACCTCGGCGGCGGTTCTCTTACGGCACTTCCCGTAATAGAAACTCAGGCGGGAGATGTCTCGGCTTACATACCCACTAACGTCATTTCCATAACCGACGGTCAGATATATCTCGAAACGGACCTTTTCTACTCCGGAGTTAGGCCGGCCATAAACGTGGGGCTTTCGGTATCCCGTGTCGGCGGCAGCGCCCAGATAAAGGCGATGAAGCAGGTGGCAGGCACTTTGAGGCTCGAGCTCGCCCAGTACAGGGAGCTTGCGGCCTTCGCCCAGTTCGGAAGCGACCTTGACCCCGTGACCCAGAGACAGCTCTCCCGGGGGAGCAGGCTCGTCGAGATACTCAAACAGGGCCAGTACGAGCCCCTGCCCGTTGAAAAGCAGATTCTCGCCATATTCGCGGCCACCAACGGTTACGTGGACGATTACCCCCTCGGGGCCATCAAGAGATACGAAAACGAACTCTACAGCTACTTCGAGGCCAAGCACCCGGAGCTTCTCGATGAACTGAGGGAGAAGAAGAACATCGATGACGAAATAAGGGGCAAGCTCACAAAGGCCCTCGACGAGCTAAAGGAACTGTTTGTATTGGAAGAGAAGTAACAGAATTAAAAGGTTGCGTTTTAAAAGGGGATTATGGCTAGTCTAAGGGACATAAAAAAACGTATTAAGAGCGTAAAGAACACGCATCAGATAACCAAGGCCATGAAGATGGTCTCCGCCGCCAAGCTTCGAAGGGCCCAGGCGGACATCCTCGCGGCACGGCCCTATGCTGACAAGATTCAGGGCCTTATTTCTTCGCTTTCGGCGAACATCCCGGTCGAGACACATCCGTTTTTCGCCACGCCCGAAACCAACAATGTCGTACTGATACTTATAACTTCCGACAGGGGTCTGTGCGGCAGCTTCAACGCCAACCTTTTAAGGACCGCCGAGGGGTTTATCGAAGAGCGCCCGGACTCGGAGATAAGCCTGGACCTCATAGGCAGAAGGGGTGTAGAGTACTTCAAGAGGCGTCCGGTAAAGGTCGCGGGCTCGAGGCCCCTGGGCTCGAAAAGGCCCGATTACGGCTTTGCCTCGACTATAGCCCGGGAGGTCATAGCCTCTCACACCAGGAACGGTACCGGCGAGGTTTATCTACTGTACAGTGTTTTCCGGTCCGCCCTGTCCCAGAGGCCGGTAACCCAAAAGCTCCTGCCCGTGCCGCCTCCTGAGAAAAAGCTCAAAGCGGCGGAAAAGGGCGCTTATACTTTCGAACCCTCCGAGGAGGAGGTCATAGAAACGCTCCTTCCCAAGTACGTTGAGATCCAGATATTCAGGGCCCTTCTGGAGAGTGCTGCAAGCGAACACGGCGCAAGGATGACCTCCATGGACTCCGCTTCGAGGAACGCCGCGGACATGATAGACTACCTAACCCTCAGGTACAACAGGGCACGCCAGACGGCCATCACAAAAGAACTTATGGAGATAATAGGAGGGGCAGAGGCCCTTAAAGGATAAGTAGAAACACTATAAATAATTTTTATACGGTTACGAAAAACATATGCTGATAAAGATTTCACAGGAGGTCCCGTAAGATGGAAAAAAACACGATAGGCAGAATTACCCAGGTAATAGGCCCCGTGCTCGACGTAGAGTTCCTGCCAGGGCACCTGCCGGCCATATACAACGCTATCAAGGTTACCAACCCGAGCATAAGCGATAAGAAGTGGAACCTCGTGGCCGAGGTGGCCCTGCACCTCGGTGAGAACACGGTCCGCTGTATCGCGATGGATTCGACCGAAGGCCTCGTCAGGGGCACCGAGGCCATGGACACGGGCTCGGGCATCAGCGTGCCCGTGGGCAAGGCCACCCTGGGTAGGATAATTAACGTGATCGGGGAGCCCGTTGATGAGATGGGTCCCGTAAAGAGCGAAAAGTACTACCCCATTCACCGTGAGGCGCCGACCTTCGCCGAGCAGTCAACCACAATGGAAGTCTTCGAGACGGGCATCAAGGTCGTTGACCTTCTAACGCCTTATCTCAAGGGAGGCAAGATCGGGCTCTTCGGCGGAGCCGGCGTTGGTAAGACCGTTCTCATCATGGAGCTCATAAACAACGTAGCCACTCAGCACGGCGGCTATTCGGTCTTCGGGGGCGTGGGCGAGAGGACCAGGGAAGGTAACGACCTGTGGCTCGAGATGAAAGAGAGCGGTGTTATAGACAAGGCCGCCCTCATCTACGGCCAGATGAACGAACCCCCGGGCGCGAGGGCAAGAGTGGGCCTCACGGCGCTTACCGCCGCCGAGTACTTCAGGGACGAAGAGGGCCAGGACGTGCTTCTTTTCATAGACAACATCTTCAGATTCGTCCAGGCCAACTCCGAGGTCTCGGCCCTTCTGGGAAGGATCCCATCTGCCGTCGGTTACCAGCCTACACTCTCAACGGACGTTGGCGAGCTCCAGGAAAGGATCACATCCACGACTAAGGGTTCTATCACCTCGGTGCAGGCCATTTACGTGCCCGCTGACGATTTGACAGACCCGGCCCCTGCAACGACATTTTCGCACCTGGACGCGACTACGGTCCTTTCAAGGCAGATAGCGGAGCTCGGGATATACCCGGCCGTGGACCCGCTCGATTCCACCTCCAGGATCCTGGACCCCCAGATCGTGGGCGATGAGCACTACACAGTTGCAAGGGATACACAGGAAATCCTCCAGAGGTACAAGGAGCTCCAGGACATAATCGCCATACTCGGGATGGACGAGCTTTCCGAGGAGGACAAGCTCGTCGTCACCAGGGTGAGAAAGATCCAGAGGTTCCTCTCGCAGCCCTTCTTCGTAGCCGAGCAGTTTACAGGCACCCCGGGCAAGTACGTATCCATCAAGGATACGATAAAGGGTTTTAAAGAGATAGCCGCGGGTGTGCACGACGAGGTACCGGAACAGGCGTTCTACATGGTTGGCACCATCGAAGAGGCCATTGATAAGGGCGAAAAGATTAAGGCGGAAATCTAAAAATACCGTGACCGTTATATGTCTAACGTATCAGAGAAGGAAGAAATATTTTCAACGGACACGGAACACCGACACGAAAAACGGGTATTAAATTAATATGGCTGAAACATTTCTTCTGGAAATAGTCACCCCTTACGGCGAGGTCGTAAATGAACAGGTGGACACGGTCGTTGCCCCCGGCGCTGATGGCGAGTTCGGAGTTCTACCAGGGCACACGCTCTTCATCACCCCTTTGAAGGCCGGGGAGGTCTATTACACAAGGGGCAACAAGACCGAACATATGGTCATAGGCAGGGGCTTTATCGAGGTATTGCCCGAAAAAACGACAATCCTTGCAAACAGCGCCGAGCGGGCCGCAAAGATAGAGCTCGAAGGGGCCAGAAACGAGGCGGTCGAGGCCGAAAAGGCCCTGAAGAAGCTTTCAGAGGAGGACCCCGGCTACCAGAGCGCAAAGGACGCCCATGAGCTTGCTATGGTAAAGGTGAAGGCTTCCGAGAAGGTTCAGAAATAAC
>JAUVFY010000109.1 GCA_030594025.1 Deltaproteobacteria bacterium
GCTGGCTTTGTAATCGGGTCAGCCGCAAGGCGCATACCCGTTGTAATAGACGGCTTCATATCCACTGCCGGGGCGCTCGTGGCCTGCGAGCTCGAGCCTGTGGTTAAAGATTATCTTTTCGCCTCCCACAACTCGGTAGAAAGGGGGCACAGGGTTATGCTCGAAAGGATGGCGTTAAAACCCCTCGTGGACCTGGGGCTATGCCTCGGTGAGGGCACGGGGGCCGCACTGGGAATATCGCTCGTTGAGGCCGGTGTAAAGATATATAGCGAGATGGCTACGTTCAAGGACGCCGGGGTTTCGGAGAAGCATTGAGGGAACCTTTTTGTAAAGGACAGTAGAAACAAGGACGGATTTGATACGGCATGGTATAGGGCGGAAAAAGTTCTCCTGCGTTATCTCAATTAAAAGTTTTTGAAGGGAGTTTGAGGGAAACGAGGGTCCAGGATCCTTTTACAAAAAGTTTCCCTCTAAAAAAAATGAAGCGTTTCCTTCTGGCCGTACAGTTTCTAACCATAATCCCCGCGGGAAGGCCCGGCCTTCCAGAGCCCGCGGAGCTCGGTCGTTCCATGGTATTCTTCCCGCTTGTCGGGGTCCTGCAGGGTTTGGTGCTCGTTTTCGCGGATTATCTCCTCTTGAAGGTCCTTCCCATAAGTGTGGCGAGCGGGTTTCTCTTGATAATACTTCTTCTTACAAACGGGGGTTTCCACCTTGACGGTTTTGTTGATACGGTCGACGGCCTTACTGGGGGCGGCTCGCCCGAGGAACGGCTCCGTATAATGCGGGACAGCCGGACAGGGGCAATAGGGGTTGTATGCGTGGTGCTTCTTTTACTCATGAAATTTCTCTGTATAGACACCCTTTCGCTGGATGAAAGGGGCGTTTCGGTCTTGCTCTTCCCTCTCGCGGGGAGGTGGGCTATGGTGCCCATGGCCTCGTGGGCCCCTTACGCAAGACAGGAGGGACTGGGCAAGGCCTTCGCAGGAACCGGAAGCGTAACGCTTTTGCGGGCAACGGCCATCGGGGCACTTTTTTTCACCATTTTTCTCGGCCTCCGGGGGCTTTTTATCCTCGCCATACTCCTGGCTTTAACATATGCGATAACGGCCTTTTTCAATAAAAAACTCGGGGGAGTTACAGGCGACGTATTCGGTTTCCACAGCGAGGTCTCAGAGGTCTTTTTCCTTTTGCTGATACTCGTGGATTTTTAAACAGGACAGGGTTTTACTTTTATGAAAACTACGAGACTGTATCTTATCCGACACGGCCAGGTCGCCAACCACCATGAGTTCCGCTACAACGGCCATTCGGACGTGGATATAACCAGTGTCGGTGAGAGGCAGATGGAACGCCTCGCGGAGTTCCTCACGGGGGAGCCCATAAAGGCAGTGTTTTCGAGCGATCTTAAGAGGGCCTTCAAGGGCGCGCTCGTTATCGGGAAAAAATTGGGCCTTGAGCCCCGTAAGATCACGGCCTTCAGGGAACTCCACTTGGGAAGATGGGAGGGCCTGACAAGGCAGGAGGCAACAGAGAGGTTTCCCGAGGAGGCCCATTTCAGCTTCAAGGACCTCGCCACAACGAAGGTAAAGGGAGGGGAGACCCTCCTTGAGCTTAGAAAGAGGGTACTTCCGGCCCTCCGTGATTTAATAGAACGCCACAGGGGGGAGGCCTTCTGCCTGGTTCTCCACGGCGGGGTAAACCGTGTAATACTCTGCGACGCCATGGGGCTCCCGATGGAAAACTTTTTCGCCATTGAGCAGGATTACGGCTGCCTGAACGTAATAGACCACTTCCCGGACGGAATAAAGGTCGTAAAGATGCTTAACGGCGGCCCCAACCAGTCCCTTGAGAAGTCGGTCATCTACTGAGCCGCGGGGGTAGGGGGGAGGGGGCATGGGGGAGGGGGCATGGCCCCCTTTATTAATTCCCCCCTTTATCGTAAGGATAAGGTTGAAAGATGGGTTATTCCGGACGCAAATTAAAAGCCTTTATAATAGCGGGTATTCGAAGCGGCGAGGGGAAGACGACCCTGACCCTGGGTATAATGGAGGCTTTGAGACGGAGGGGGTATAAGGTAAAACCCTTCAAGGCCGGCCCCGACTATATAGACCCGGGATACCACGCGGCACTTTGCCAGAGCCCTTCGTACAACCTCGATACCTGGATGATGGGTAAGCACGGGGTTAAAGGGACCTTTTTCAAAGTGATGGAGGCCGGGGCAATAGGTGTTGTGGAGGGGGTTATGGGGCTCTTTGACGGAAAGTACGGGGAAGCGCCCGGTGGTGAGGGGAGCACGGCGCACTTAGCCAGGGTTTTAAAGATTCCGGTCGTCCTCGTCGTCGACGCCTCGGGAATGTCGGGAAGCGCAGGGGCTGTAGTTAAAGGCTTTGAAAGGTTCGACCCAGCGGTAAGGATTGGGGGTGTTATATTCAACAGGGTCGGGGGCCCGAGACATTACGAGATGCTCAAAAACGCAGTGAAGGAGGCATCAGGTGTAAAGGTGTTCGGTTTTCTGCCCGCAGACCGGACGATAAAACTCCCCCACAGGCACCTCGGGCTCGTCACCAGCGGGGACCTTAAAAAGGGCGAGTGGGGGAGGTTTTTAAAACGGACCCGTGCGCTCGTTGAAAAAAACGTTGACATTGATAGGCTCTTGGGGTTCTTAAACGCGCACCCTGCGCTTTACGCGAAAAGGTCTTCTTCCGGACAACCGGTGACCCCTACGGGCAGGTCACCCAGGATAGCCGTTGCCCGTGACAGTTCTTTTTGCTTTTACTACAGGGAAAATCTGGACATCCTTGAGGGCTTTGGAGCAAAGGTGGTCTTTTTCAGCCCACTCAAGGATAAGACACTGCCCCGGGGGGTAAATGGAATTTACCTCGGAGGCGGATATCCCGAGCTTTACGCCCGGGGGCTTGAGAGGAACTGGTCTTTAAGGGAGGAGATTAAAGGGTTTTCCCTTGCCGGATGTCCGGTATATGCCGAATGCGGGGGGCTCATGTACCTGGGAAGGGCCTTAAGGGACCTTAAAGGAAAGACCCACAAGATGGTAGGGGTTTTCCCCTGGACCTCTAAGATGCTTGAGAAAAGAAAGGCCCTCGGCTACAGGGAAGTTAAGGCCCTGTCCGGGTGTACTTTTTTAAGAAGGGGAGATACCATCAGGGGCCATGAATACCATTACTCCGAGATTAAAACCCCTCCCGGGGGTATAAAGGGTGTCTTTTCGGTTTCCGGCTCTACGGGCAGATCGAGCGAAGGTTTTCTCCTGAAAAACACCCTCGCGAGCTACGTGCACCTTCATTTTGCGAGCAACCCCTCTTTTGCCCGGGGGTTTGTAAAGTGCTGCGCACGGCGAATGGGAGTTTAGCCCTTATAGCTCCATTGCCCCTGAGACCCGGCAGTACGATCGCTTGGATTGCTCACCGCAAGGTGTGTAGCGATTTGTAATTAAGAAATGAATCGGAGGAAACATTGACACTGCGGCATAAACAGGCTCACGATTGAGATAAAAGTGGCCTACGGGTATCTTCCCTATTTTCCCCATAATCTAAAAAAAATTTTTACCGCCGCCTAAGCCTCTTTTTTCCTTCCCACCTGATAGAAGTTCTTCCTCGTAGACGAGTCCGTCAAAGCGTGTCTCATTAGGGGGCAATAGCGGCAGGGGCCGGGTGTCTGTAGCCGGGCTGGGAGGGAAAAATTCAACCCTTTCAGGGGTCCTGCAGCTATATATAAAATTAAACCACCGGTATACATCCGTGCAAATTCCCATAAAGTGGGTTTAACAATGCATATAACAGTGGCATTAAAAGCATACTTACGAGGGATTTGCCTGGACACTTATTAATGGCTTAATTATATTCACTACTTCTATGTCCGTGGCCCGATTTTTTATAATCGGCCCGATCATTTTATAGAAAAAAATAATATTGATATATAAATAGCTTACAAGTTGGTTGACTGAAAGGAAGGGGCGGCTTGCTAATGCAAGCCGCCCCTTTTTCTGTCTTAAATCCCCTGTTTTTTTCGCATTTAGACCATCAAGATGTTTCTCAACCCTCAGGGCCCGCTTAAAAAATCCCCTGGGTCTTGACTTTTCCCGGTTTTTGGTTCTAACTTAATGGAGTTAGTTATTTTCCGTCCACTTACTCTTTCCCTTCGGGACGGCTTTGATTCACACACCAGGGGTAAAAGATGCCCTCCATCGATGAGATAGCCCGCAGAAGATCCTTGCCCGGGATATTGATCTTCGACCAGAAACAGGCCCCCGTCTACTTAAGCACCGAGTGCCTTGAGATCCTGAAAGAAATGAGCTATAGCAAAGACACCACGGAAGCCACCCAACCCATACCGCCTGAGGTTTACCGGCTCCTGCGCTCCGCCGATTTTGACAACTCTCCGGAATCCGACAACCCCTGTTACGCCGTGGGTATTTTCCGCGGTGATAAACAATACCTTGTCCGGGCGACACCGCTTTACAGTGCGGGGGAGAAAAAAGATAAGGGAATGCCCCACATAATGATGGTTATCGAAAGGTTCTCACTCGGGCGCCGTCTCGATATAGTTAGGCTCAGGCGAAGGTTCGACTTCACCGACAGGGAGGCCCAGGTCGTGGGCGAGATAGTCAAGGGGCTCACGAACTGCGAGATAGCAGAGTCCCTTTTCATAAGCGAACACACGGTAAAAGACCATATAAAAAATATCATGCACAAACTGGGCGTTCACAACCGGACATCGATATTCTGCAAGGTATTTGAATAAAAAGTAGCGCAGCGCCTGTCCGCATTTCCCTATAATCCCAGAGTACAAAGCCCCTTAGCCGTTATCATGCCGTACTTCCTTTTTCTTTGACGTCCCCGGAATTGTATAATTCGTCCCCGGAATTGCTTAATTTTGTTAACCGCCCTTGAAAAACCCTCCCGTCTCCTTGTTTTTTTTAATTCACGGGGTAAACTTTAAAGTAGCTCAGAAAACCTTTAACTTACATATAAACCATGAATATCAGTTATCGTATTAATAATATGCAACACCTTAGCGTTAATAACGTGGATAAGACCGTGTTGCCGCTACAAATACTTAGGATTTCCATATATAGTTTTGTAGCCATATGCTCTATTGCAGTCCTTAGTCTTGAGTCTAAGGCCGAAAGCGAGGAGCCTGCCGGAGGGGCGACAGTTGTGAGCGATACCCTGGCCGTCCACTCCCGGATGTCCGAAGACAGCACGGTCGTAAAACAACTGAAAAAGGGAGACACCGTTACGGTCGAATTTGAAA
>JAUVFY010000223.1 GCA_030594025.1 Deltaproteobacteria bacterium
ACGGGTATCAGGTTAAACTCCTGGAAGACGAACCCTATCCTTTTTAGCCGGAGCCCTGCGAGCTCCCCTCTTCTTAGCTCGGTAATGTCCCTACACTCGAGGAAGACCCTTCCCTCGGTTGGCCTGTCGAGCCCTCCGATGAGGTTAAGTAGCGTCGTCTTACCCGAGCCCGAAGGGCCCACAAGGGCCATGAACTCGCCCACCTCCACCTCGAGGTTCACCCCCTTCAATGCCACCACAGGGGTGCCGCCCTGGTCATACACCTTTTTTAAACTTTCGGTCCTTACGCATTCCATCTTTTAACTCCGATTCTGATATTTTACGACTTGGTTATCGCACACGCACCTAAATAAAATGTATCGCCTCAACGGGTTTTAGCCTTGCGGCCTTTACCGCCGGGTATATGGATATAATAACGGCCGTCATAAAGATGGTCACCGTCGACCACAGGACACTTCCCATGTGTGTTTCAGGGTAGATCACCGGGTCGAGGGTCGCCATGAGCTCCATAGCCCCTGCCCACCTCGAAAGGTCGAACCCCTTTATGGCTATAAGGCTATTTCCGCCTATGCCGATCGCCATGCCCAGGGCGCTTCCTAAAACCCCGAGCAAAAAGGACTCCAGCATAACGAGCCCCACTATCTGTTTCGGCCTGGTCCCCAGGGCCATCATGACCCCGAACTCCCTTGTCCTCTCCATTATGCTCATGAGCATGGTATTGAGTATCCCCAGGGAGACCACCACAAGGACTATAACGAGTATCACGTACATGAACACGTTGTCCAGGTCTATCATCTCGCTAAGTGCGGGCATGATCTCCTGCCATGGAAAGACCTCGTAGCCCATGGGCTCGAGGTCCTTTTTGAGCCTCCCTGTAACCGGGAACACCTCGTCCGGTCTGCTCAATATTACGGCCACACCGGTTACGCTTTTACCGATGACAGCCATCTCCTGGGCGTCTTCACTTGTTATAACGGCCATGGAAGCATCTATGTCGATGGAGCCCATCCTGAAGATGCCTTTAAGTCGAAAGAGTTCGGCTCCGAGGGAGCCGTCGGCGGCCTGTATCATAAGCACAACCTTATCGCCCACCCCGGCATTAAGCCTTCTGGCGAGCCTGTGGCCGAGAAGGACCTCACCGCTTACGCCTTCTTCAAGGTACTCTCCCTGGATAACCCTCTCATCGAGTCCGGTGATACCCGGTTCCTGGACCGTGTCTATCCCCCTTATAAGGACCCCGGCGGAATTCTCCGCGGTGGAGGCGAGCCCCGGGATGTCCACCCTTGTAGTGTATGTGGCAAGTGCCTCCTCGCTTGAGACCCTGTCTATAACGGAATCCACGTCTTTTATGACGTTACTTATCTGTGGGTCGTCGCGGTAGCCTTTGCTGTGAACTACGATGTGTCCGCTGTACGCCTTCACGGTGTTTTCAACCCACTGGGAATGGAAACCGTCCGTAAACCCGAAGAAGATTATTACCGCGGCGAGACCGAAACTTATGGCACAGAGGGTTATGAGGGTTCGCCTCAGGTTCCTCTGTATATTCCTCCATGCCATGCTAAGAAATATCTTCATAAACCGCTCACCGATTAAATTCAACCTCAAGACCGTGCCGGGTCATACGTGTCTCATGGCGGCTACAGGGGTCAGCCTGGCCGCCTTGAAGGCCGGGTAAAGTGATGCAAAGAGAGATGTGACCATTACCGCAAGGGAGGAAATTGCGGTATATTTGAGGCTTACCATCGGATAAATGACCGCCTCCCCGGGCGCCAGGGTGGCCATCGCCTCGGAGAAAGAAGACAGGTCTATACCCTGGACGTGAAAGTAATAGACCGCGGAAAAACCCAGGGCCGAACCGAAGATCAGGCCCATGATGCCGAGGTAAAACGCCTCGGTTATTATAAGCGATACGATATGGTAAGGCCTTGTGCCCAGGCTCAACATGACCCCGAACTCCCTTATCCTCTCCATTACGCTCATTAGCATGGTGTTGATGACCCCGATGGACACTATAAAAAAGACTATCGCGAGGATGATTAAAAGCCCGGAGCTTTGAAGGTCTATCAGCTGAACAAGATGCGGTGATATTTCCTTCCAGCTCAAGACCTCGAGCCCCCGGGTCGCCGGCGCACTGCTAAGCCTCCCCATGGCGCTTTCCACTGCTTCCCTGTCCTCGGTTATTATAGCGAACTCCGTAACTGCCTCACCCATCTCGAGCAACCCCTGGGCCGCCTTCTTCGTCACATACACAACGCCTTCATCGAACTGCGGGTTGCCCGTCTCAAAGAGCCCCCGGACCCTGAAAAGCTCGGCCCCGATAGAGCCGTC
>JAUVFY010000041.1 GCA_030594025.1 Deltaproteobacteria bacterium
AATCTGCCACAGGGAGGCTCGACCTATTCAGGGCCGTCATGTGGGAGTATGCGGGCCTGGTGCTCTACAGGCTTTACGGTTATATTTAGTCGTTATATTTAATAAAGTGGATTTCACCGGACGACTTGAATACCATAAGGAGGGACCACTTCGGGTGAGTACGGGACGCAAGATAAAGCTTACGAGCTGGGCGAGCTGCGCCGGCTGAGCGGCCAAGATAGGCCCCGATGCCCTGATGCAGGTCCTGCATCAGCTGCCACATACAAAGGATAAAGACCTTCTCGTAGGTATCGATACCTCCGACGACGCGGCGGTCTACCGTATTTCAGAAGACCTTGCGGCGGTTACAAGCCTGGACTTCTTCCCGCCCATCGTGGACGACTCGGATACCTTCGGTCAGATAGCCGCTTCGAACGCCTTGAGCGACATATACGCAATGGGTGGAAGCCCCCGCTTTGCGACCAACATCGTATGCTTCCCGAAGGCCCTTGACCTCGATATACTCGCGGAGATAATAAAAGGCAGTATGGAAAAATTGAGCGAGGCGGGGGTGCTTCTCGTCGGGGGGCACTCGGTCGAGGACAGGGAGGTAAAATACGGACTGTCCGTTACAGGCTTTATCAATCCCCGTGACATAACCACAAATAAAGGTGCCAGGGCAGGCGACGTACTCGTACTTACCAAGCCCATAGGCGTGGGTGTCATAACGAGCGCGATAAAGGCCGGAAAGTATACCGAGGAGGCCGCCGGAGACGCGTTCGCCTCTATGAAGACACTTAACAGGGAGGCCTCAGAGGCGATGGTCAGTGTAGGGGCGAACGCTTGCACGGACATAACGGGCTTCGGGCTACTGGGACACGCCCTTGAAGTAGCCCAGGCATCCGGTGTTTCCATGGTAATACGCTCCGGGGAGGTGGAGGTGTTCCCCGGGGCCCTGGAGCTCGTAAAGAAGAAAAAGAACAGGCCCCGCGCCATAGAAACTAACAGGGAATTTGTTAAAAGAAACGCTGTGATAGATGAAAAAGTTAATCCAAACCTTGAGCTTATCTTATATGACCCGCAGACCTCGGGGGGGCTCTTGATATCCGTTTCGAGGGATAAGGCGGAGGGATTAATTAAAAAACTTCGCGAAAAGGGTGTCAAGGCTAAAACGATAGGCAGTGTATTGGAAAAGCAAGACGGGTGCGTGATAAGGGTTGAATAGATGTTGAAATAATTTCCACCAGGGCCCTCCTTATTCCCCCTCCATCGTCTCTCGTTTCACCTCAAAGCCGTCGATTACCGCCGCACCCACCGCATCGCCCCAGACGTTAACCGTTGTTCTGAACCTGTCCAGAAGCCAGTCGATTGAAAGAAGTATTGCTATGCCTTCGAGCGGCAGCCCGGTAGCGTTAAGCACGATCACCATTGTAACGAGCCCGGCCTCGGGTATGCCCGCCGCACCCACGGCCGCGAGTGTTGCCGTGAGGAAGACTACCGTGAGTATCGTAACGTCCATGGGCACGCCGTAGACCTGTGCGATGAAGACAACCGCCACTGCTTCGTAAAGGGCCGTGCCGTCCATGTTTATGGTCGCTCCAAGGGGAAGGACGAAGGAAGCGGAGCGCCGGGAGATCTTGTTATTCTTCACTGAACACTCGAGCGTGGTGGGCAGGGTGGCAGAGGAGCTTGCTGTGGAAAAGGCGGTCAAAAGGGCCTGGAACATGCCCATGGCATAGGTTAAAGGGTTTCGCCGGGTAAAGAGCCAGAGAACAAGCGGCAGAACCACTACCCCGTGCACCGCGAGTCCGCTTAAGACCGTAAGGGCATAATAACCGACCCTTGAAAGCTCCGTCCACAGGGCGTCTCCTCCCCCGGTCTCAGCGAGCCTTCCCAGAACGAGGCCGAAGACCCCAAGGGGCAATAGATGCATCACCCATTCTATGAGCTTCAATATTGCCGTGTTTACCCCGTCGAAGAAACTTACAACCGTTTTGGCCTGTTCGCCCACGGCGCTCAATGCGGCCCCGAATAAAAGACTGAAAACTATTACCCCGAGCACGTTCATGCGGGCCATTGCCCCGGCTATATTCCCGGGGAAGGCCCCCTTTGCGCTATCCTCCTCGCTCACAAAGACCCCGAGCACGGTATCGAGGGGGCCAAGGGCCTCCTTTCCGTGCACTCTCTGAGCGATGGCGGTTGACTCTTCCACCCCTGCGCCCGGCTCGAATGTTTGAACCAGAATAATCCCGATGATGACGGCAAAGGACGTTGTGGCCAGATAGTAGATAACGGTCCTCAACCCGGTAACTCCCACACGCCGTATGTCGCCGAGGGAGACCATGCCCAGTATTACGGTAGCGACTATAAGGGGGATTACAAGCAGGTTAAGCAAGTTAAGGAAGAGCCTGCCGAAGAAGTTGGTTATCCTGTACAGGCCGTGCCAGTAAATATGCCTGGTGTACTCGGCCTCTTTAGCCGATACAACGGAACGGAGCTCGTTAAGCTTGCTTACCGAGCCCCCGTCCCCGGTACCGAGCCTGAAGGCGAGCTCATAGTACAGGGCCTTTGCGTCCCGGAGCTCCGCATGGGCCTCGATGCCCTTTTTCATGTCAGAGCCCCACATCCACCCTGTGAGCCCCGCGCCGATGAGCGCTACTACAAGGCCCGCCAGTATGAACCTGCGGCTGGTCCCTCCCATAAGCTTTAATCTCCCTGGGGTAAGACGTTTAAGACTGCCACGACATTTCCTATAACAACCACATGAGCACCAACGGCGTGGTTACAATACTCATAAAGGTGCTCGTTGCCACTATCGAGGCCACCAGTTCGCTCTGGAGCCGGTACTTATAGCTCATGAGAAAGGTTATTACCGCCGATGGCATGGCCGAAGAGAGTATTATGATCTTCCGCTCGAGCCCGTCTATGCCGAGCAAGTTTACCATGACAATGGCGATGGCGACCCCGCCGCCTATCCTTATAACAGACCCAGCGATGGAGGTCCTGAGCGAGGTAATGCTGGCCGAATAAAGGTGGTGGCCGAGGCTTAACTGCATGAGAGGAATGGTTGCGGCCCCGAGCATATCAAGCGTGGTAAGAACCGGACCAGGGAGCTTCATGCCGCCGAGGTTCAAGGTCAATCCTATCACGGCAGCATATATCAGCGGGAGCTTGAATATCTCTGTGAAGCCGCCCTTGCCCTTTGCTATGTATATGCCGAGGGTGTAAACGAGGAGGCCCGCAGCTATGAAATACACTACCGCAACGGCCAGCCCGTCAGTGCCGAATGCAAGGAGCGCCAGCGGGAAGCCCATGTTCCCGGAGTTCATGAACATGGTCGTAAGATAAAAGCCCCGGAGCTCGGTCTTGTTCACAAAGGAGAGGTAAAGGTAGCTAAGAAGGCCTGTGCCCAGGACCACCCCCACGACGGCCATGGAAATCAACGCGACCTCTCCGGGGGCGAAGCTTTTCTGTGCGAGCGAGGAGATTACCAGCGCGGGTATGGTCAGGTAAAGGAGTACTTCGATTATCGGCTCAAGGCTTATCTTCTTGAAACTCGCGAAGAGGTAGCCGAGGGCGATTATACAGAAGACCGGGAATACGACTGTTAGGGTCGTCATTCAGAAAGGTATTTTATTTGAAAGCGCCAATATTGTTAGAACGGAGTTCTTTTTCCTCGCAGGAAAGTATAAGGGCTTTCACAGAATCAGCCCATGCTATTCCTTTTCCACCTCTACAAGGGTTTCGTCCGGGTTCACCGGGTCACCTATCTTTACGAGTATCCTCTTAACCGTCCCGCTTATGGGTGTGTGCACCTCATTTTCCATCTTCATCGCCTCAACGGTTATTAGCGTGTCTCCTTCTGAAACGTGGTCACCGACGGACACCTTTATAGACGTTACCTTGCCGGGTACCGAGCTCGTAACGTCCCCTTCGCCCTTTGCCTTGGGCCTAACCGACTTTGTAACGGACTCCGCCTCTATCTGGCCGGCCGTGGTGGGGATGACCTCTGTAAGGCTCTCGAGCATGACCTCCTCGAGCCGGTCGTCTATCTTGAGGAAAAATGGGCGTTTTCCTTCCTCGGCGTGTCCCGCACCGGCGACCTTCACCCTGTAAGTCTCGCCGTGGACCGTGAGCATGAACTCGCTCGGCGCGAGGTGGTAGGGAACCGAGGGGGCGGCTGCCTCCGCAGGTTCTTCGAGCGGCTCGGGCTCGAGTTTTCCGGCCTCCCTCTGCTCGAAGTACTCCATGGCGACCATCGGAAAAAGCGCGTAGGTGAGGATGTCCTCGACCGAACGGGCCTTTCCCTTTGTCTCCCTCGTGAGCCTGTCGAGCTCGGGCTCAAGAAGGTCCGCGGGCCGGCATGTTATCACCTTTTCGCCCCCTATGGCCTTTTTCCTGGCCTGAGGGCTGATTTTGCCCGGGGGCGAGCCGTAAAGTCCCCTGAAGTAGTTACGGGTCTCGCTGGTTATGACCTTGTACCTTTCTCCCGTGAGAACGTTTAAAGTGGCCTGGGTCCCCACGATCTGGCTCGTGGGGGTTACGAGCGGGGGGTAGCCCATGTCCTTTCTCACCATGGGGATCTCTTCGAAGACCTCGTTCATCTTATCCAGTGCGCTCTGCTCCTTAAGCTGGTTTGCGAGGTTGGAGATCATCCCGCCGGGTATCTGCACCACGAGGGTCTTTGTGTTCACACCGGAATAGACGGTCTCGAAGCGTTTGTATTTCTTCCTGACCCCCTTGAAGTACTCGGCGACCTCAGAGAGAAGGGACAGGTCAAGGCCCGTATCATAGGGGGTATCCCTCAGGGCCACGACCAGGCTCTCTGTAGGGGGCTGCGAGGTGCCGGAGGCCATAGAGGATATGGCCGTGTCTATTATATCCGCACCGGCCTCGATGGCCTTCATATAGCTCATCGAGGCGAGCCCCGCCGAGTCGTGTGAATGAACGTGTATCGGGAGTTTTACCTTCTTCTTGAGCTTAGATACCAGGTCAAAGGCGGCCACCGGGGTGAGGAGCCCTGCCATGTCCTTTATACATATTGTATCGGCGCCCATCTTCTCGAGCTTCTGGGCCATCTCTACGAACCCCTCGTGGGTGTGGACGGGGCTCGTAGTGTAGCATATGGCCCCCTCGACCATTGCCTTTGCGTCCTTGACTGCCTTTATGGCTGTCTCGAGATTTCTCACGTCGTTCAGTGCGTCGAATACCCTGAATATGTCTATTCCGTTTTTCGCGGCCCTCTCGACGAACTTCTGCACCACGTCGTCGGCGTAGTGCCTGTAGCCCACTAGGTTCTGCCCCCTCAGAAGCATCTGAAGCCTCGTATCCGGTAGGTTCTTTCTCAGCAGCCTGAGCCTCTCCCAGGGGTCCTCCCTCAGGAACCTGAGTGCCGTATCGAAGGTCGCACCGCCCCATACCTCAAGGCTCCAGTAGCCGACCTTGTTGAGGAGCTTGCATACATCCACCATATCGGATGTCCTCAGGCGCGTGGCAAGAAGCGACTGGTGCGCGTCCCTCAGGACCGTATCGGTTATGCCGGTCTTGTGGTTCTTTTTCTTGTTGTTCTTCCTGGTTCCCTTTTTTTTCTGGGGCATCTTTTTCTTCTCCAATAAAGTCAATTAGAACCCGTGGTGAGCTGCGATTGCGGCAGATATGGCGGCCACAAGGTCCGTGGGCTCACCGTACTCGGGGTATTCCATCAGTTCCGGCTTCCTGTCTATATAGCCCGTGTCGAAGTTGCCTTTCTTGAAGTCTTCGTCGTTTATAATGTTCCTCAGGTAAGGTATCGTGGTCTTGATACCCCTTATGACGAACTCCTCGAGGGAGCGGTTCATCCTCTGAAGCGTCTCCTCCCAGGTCGTGCCCCATACGATGAGCTTCGTGACCATGGAGTCGTAACAGCCTGGCACTATGTAGTCCTTGTATATCGCCCCGTCGATCCTTACGCCTATCCCCCCGGGGGAGTAGTATGCGGTGACCCTTCCGGAGTTGGGCATGAAGTTCGACTTGGGGTCTTCGGCGCATATACGGCACTCAATGGCATAGCCGTTTATCTTCACGTCTTCCTGTGCGAAGCCCAGGGGCCTTCCGGCGGCTATCTCTATCTGTTTTTTCACCAGGTCGATGCCCGTTACCTCCTCTGTTACGGGGTGCTCGACCTGTATCCTGGTGTTCATCTCCAGGAAGTAAAAGTTCTTGTTCTCGTCCAGGAGAAACTCGGCCGTGCCCGCGTTTGTATACTCTGCCGCCCGGGCCGCCGTAACAGCCGCTTCACCCATCTTTTGCCTTAACCCGGGGTCGAGTATGAGCGAGGGCGCTATCTCGATCAACTTCTGATGCCTCCTCTGTATCGAGCAGTCCCTCTCTCCGAGGTGAACGGTATTACCGTATTTGTCGGCCAGTATCTGGAACTCTATATGGCGGGACCTTTCGATGAATTTTTCCAGGAAGACATCCGAGAGTCCGAAGGCGGACTTGGATTCCTTCCGTGCAGTGTCGATTGCGTTTTCAAGCTCCTTCGGGTTCCGTGCCACCCTGAGGCCCCTTCCTCCGCCCCCGCCCGCCGCTTTAATCATTACGGGGTATCCGATCCTTTCGGCCTCCTTGAGGGCGTCTGCGTTACAGACGCAGCCCTCGGTGCCCGGAAGCACCGGGACCCCCGCGGCCTTCATCAGCTGCCGTGCCTTCACCTTGTTGCCCATGTCGATCATGGTCTTGCCGCTGGGGCCGATAAAGGTTATGCCCTTTTTCTCGCAGAGAAGGGGGAACCTCGGGTTTTCCGAGAGAAAGCCGTAGCCCGGGTGTATCGCGTCCACGCCGAGCTCAAGCGCCAGCTCCACTATACGGTGCATGTTCAGATAGCCCCGGACCGCGCCAGGTCCTACGAGGTACGCCTCGTCGGCCTTCTTGACATACAGGCTCGTTGCGTCCTCCTCGGAGTATATGGCAACGGTCGGTATGTTAAGCTCCTTGCAGGCTCGTATTATCCTCGAGGCTATCTCGCCCCTGTTGGCTATGAGTACCTTTTCAAACATCCTTTATGTCCCTTAATTGCTTGATTACTTGAAAAAAACTATCTTTCCTTTGGAAACCACTTTTTAGCCCATATCAAGCCGGTATGTCAAGAAAATATTAGGTAACCGTGGCCGCCGTTTTTATGTAGGAAATCGCTTTTTTGAGCCTTTCGACGGTCTTAGCGTTGCCCAGGGCCGAGACGGTCTCGAATACCCCGGGACTCACCGTGCCCCCCGTGAGGGCCACCCTTACGGGCTGGGCCACTTGGACGAGTTTAAGCCCCTTTTCATCGAGTATGGCCTTGAAGGCCTCTTCCACGTTCTCCTCGGTAAAGGGCTCGAGGCCCGATAGCTTTTCTACAAGGGTTTCCAATACTTCCACCTTGTCCGAGGTGAGGAATTTTCCCGCGGCCTTTTTGTCGTACTCGATTTCAACTTTAAAGTAAAAGAGCCCTGCTTTAACCATCTCCTCCAGGGTCCTGGCCCTCTCCTGGAGGGTCTTTATAATCGCCGGAAGCCTGGGGTCTCCCCCGGCCTTAATCCCCATGGATTCCAGGATGGGGACGAGGGGCTCTATGAGGGCCTCGGGGGCGGACTCCTTTATGTAATGGTGATTGAGCCAGATGAGTTTGTCGGGGTTGAATATCCCGGAGGATTTACCCACCGCCTCGAGCGAGAACTTTTCAACCAATTCATCCGGGGTGAAGATCTCCTGGTCCCCGTAAGCCCATCCGAGCCGTGCCAGGTAGTTTACGAGTGCATGCGAAAGATACCCCATGTCCCTGTAAGCCATGACAGAAGTGGCGCTGTGGCGTTTGCTCAGCCGGGTCCTGTCCGGGCCGAGTATCATCGGAAGGTGCGCGTAGGCGGGCACGGGGTAGCCGAGTGCGGCGGCCAGGAGAATCTGCTTCGGGGTGTTTGCTATGTGGTCGTCACCCCTTATAACGTGGCTAATCTCCATCGTTGAATCGTCCACCAACACGCAGAGGTTGTAGGTGGGGGTGCCGTCGCTCCTCAGTATTACGAAGTCCTCTATCTCTGCGTGGTCAAAGGTAATCGAGCCCTTTACGAGGTCGTCGAACGTGGTAACGCCTGGAGGGATCTTGAACCTCACGGCAAAGGGTCCTTCGGGGGTGTCGGGCCTGTCCCTGCATCTGCGGTCATAGCCCGGGGACCTTCCCTCTGCCATGGCCTTCTTTCTCCTCCCTGCGAGCTCCTCCGGGGTGCACCAGCACCGGTAAGCGAGGCCCTTACCGAGGAGCCTCTGTGTGTGCTCCCTGTATATAGAGAACCTCTTACTCTGGAAAAAGGGCCCCTCGTCCCAGTCCAGGTTCAACCACTTCATGCCGTCGAGGATTGCGTTAATGGACTCGGGCGTGGACCTCGCCACATCGGTATCCTCGATCCTCAAGACGAAATTGCCCTTATTGTGCCTGGCAAAGAGCCAGTTGAATAGCGCCGTACGGGCCCCGCCGATATGGAGATACCCGGTCGGGCTCGGTGCAAAACGTGTTCGTACTGTCATCTGCCTTCCCTGGATCAATAAATTAATTTTTAATTGTCTTCGTTATCCGCGTCCGTATTGAAATTTCAACGGACACGGACACTAAAAAAACTATTTTATAACTATGCCCGCATAACCCACGACGTGACCGTAGTCGCCGCTCGTCTCTCCTGAGGTCGCATACCCTGCAAGCCGTGCCCCTGTGGCACCAAGGGCCTTTGCGGCCACTATGGCGATTGTAGCGGGTACGACCCCGCACATGGTGATACCCTTTTTCGTTGTCACGCTCAAAAGCCCCTCGGCGTCGAGCTCAAGGGCTTTGTCTATGGCGAGCCTGTCTTTGGTTCTTGTGACGTCGTCAGATTCGTAGTGGTTCATGTCAGAGCTTACAACGATGAGAATCTTTTCATTGTAGCCCCTTACGACCCCTGCCAGGGCGTTACCCATCTCCGAGGACTCTTCAAAGCCCGCGGACATGACCGTTATAGGGACTATCCGGGCCTTCGGGTTAAGGTGGTGGATAAATGGAAGCTCCACCTCGAGAGAGTGCTCACCCATGTGCGCCGTGTAGTCGTCACTGAAGAGCTCACATGCCTCAAGGAGGCGGCCTGAAAGCTCCTCGTTAATCGCTACAGTCCCGGTGGGTATCTCCCACTTACCGGAGGCCATGATAGAGGCCTTTGTACCCAGGCCGGTATGGTTCGGACCTATGAGTATCACGTTGTCGGGGATCGTTACCCCGGAGAAGACACAACCCGCAACCTTGCCGGAGTAAATGTAGCCCGCGTGAGGGGCTATTATTGCCACTGCATCGACGGTTTTTTCCCCGCGGGCTGAAAGGAAACCCCGTAGTTCCCCTTCGAGCACCTCCGGGTCTCCCGGGTAGAACTGGTAAGCCACCTGAGCGTGTCTAAGCATTTTAATTTTTTTAATTTAGGTTTTAAACGTGAAGAAGACTTAAAAATTCAGGTCACAAAATCCGGGGCCCTTCGCCCTTGAACCGCCTTAATTACATGAATATTAACAGATGCGAACCGCCTTGTCCAGACCGGGCGCGAGCGGCGTTTTGCCGTCCACATGAGGCTAAGTAAAAAAAGGCCCTGCGGGGATTTCCGCAGGGTCTTCTAAGGGCACCGTGCTTGGTCTAATGTGACCATGCTGAGGCCTTCTTTGTCCACAGGTTGTCGGGATAGTGCTTGCTCATATCCGCATGGGTCTTTACGAGGAAGTTTTCGTCACCGCTCTCCTTGTAGTGGGAAACACCGAGATAGTAACGGGCTTCAGGGGCGAGCTCGGTTTCAGGGTGGTGTTTC
>JAUVFY010000248.1 GCA_030594025.1 Deltaproteobacteria bacterium
CTCGGGTCCGCGGGGGTGAAGCTCACTCCAATGGCAAGGGCTATCATGGCGATGACCAGGATCGCGTTTACAATCTGCTGTCCCCTGTAGACCGTGGGCTTGCCGCCTATAAGCTCCTGTAGCTTTGCAAAGGCTATGAGAGAGCCCGTGAAGGTAAGGGAGCCGATTATTATGGAAAGGAGCATGGTGGTAAGTAAAAAGGTCTCAAATTCAGGCGCCACGCGGTGGTACTCGCTTAAGGCAACGAGGGCCGAGGCCGCGCCGCCGCAGCCGTTGAATATCGCCACCATCTGGGGCATGGCGGTCATCTTGACCCTCCTTGCGGAGACCCCGCCGATTGCGGAGCCTATGACCACGCCCACTATGATGAGGTTGAAGCTCAGTATCTCCTGCTTGAAAAGGGTTGCCACGACGGCGATGGCCATGCCCAGCATCGAAAGCTTGTTACCGTTACGCGCCGTGGCCGGGGAGCTGAGCCTCTTCAACCCGAGCATGAAAAGAACGGCGGCTACGAGATACGATATGTCGACATATTGCGCGCTCATGAGCCCTCTTCCCGCTTCCTCTTTTTCTTCTTGAACATAGCAAGCATCCTGTCGGTGACCATGTACCCGCCGACGACGTTTACCGTGGCGAATATTACCGCGAAGAGCCCTATTACCGTGGTAATCCTCACGTCAACGTCGAGCCCGGCGGCCACCATGGCCCCGACGAGGGTTATCCCGGAGATGGCGTTAGCCCCGGACATGAGAGGCGTGTGGAGCATGGGCGGGACCTTCGTTATGAGCTCAAAGCCCACGAAGATCGCCAGGACGAATATGTATATGGTTATGAGGATTGTGCTTTCCATCTGGACTGGACCTTAACCTGAATCTAAATTAAAACCTTCCTTTTTATGAGGCGCTCCGGCTCGCCCCCCTAACCTCCGGCCATGAACCGCTTGACCATCTCGTTTACCACCTCTCCGTCGCGTGTAATCATCGAGCCGGCCGTTATCTCGTCTTCCATATCGAGTTTTAGCTTAGAGCCGTCCTTCTCGGCCAGGTGCACGAGGAACTTCTCCACGTTCTTAGAGAACATCTGGCTCGCATGCACTGCCATGGAAGAGGCCAAATTTATTTCGGCGCTTATGAGCACACCGTGTTTTTCCACATCACGGCCGGGCTCCGTGAGTTCGCAGTTTCCCCCGAAGTCAGCGGCGAGGTCCACTATCACAGAGCCCTGCCGCATCTCCTTTACCATATCCCCGGTTATGAGTATGGGGGCGCGTTTGCCGGGTATGAGGGCCGTCGTTATGACGACGTCGGATTTAAGGATATGCTTTCGGATGAGCTCTGCCTGCTTTTTCTTGTACTCCTCGGAAAGCTCCTTTGCATAGCCCCCGGCCGTCTCGGCCTCCTCCTCGGTGGGGACCTCTACGAACTTTACGCCGAGGCTTTCGACCTGCTCCTTAACCACCGGCCTCTGGTCAAATCCCTCAACGACAGCGCCCAGGCGCTTTGCCGTTGCGCAGGCCTGGAGTCCCGCCACCCCGGCCCCTATGACCAACACCTTGGCCGGGGCCACCGTCCCTGCGGCGGTCATGAACATGGGGAAGAACTTCGGCAGCCGGGTAGCGGCCTTTACGACGGCCTTGTAGCCCGCTATGGTGCTCATGGAGCTCAAAACGTCCATGGCCTGGGCAAGCGTGGTCCTGGGAATCATGTCCAGCGAAAAGGCCGTTATGCGCCTTTCGGCGAGCCTTTTTACTGTATCATGGTTTATGAGGGGGTAAAGGAGGGCGATAAGCGCCGAGCCCTCGCGCATCATATCTATCTCGTGCTTTCCCGTGGCCTCGTTCTTCGTCGGACCCTGCACCTTTATAACGAGGTCGGCGCCTCCCAGAAGGGCCTCGACATTCTCTTCAATCGTAGCCCCTGCATTGACGTAATCCGAATCCGGATAGAAGGCCGAGACCCCGGCTTCTCGCTCCACGACGACCTCGAACCC
>JAUVFY010000245.1 GCA_030594025.1 Deltaproteobacteria bacterium
AACTGGCATGGGTCGACCCGCCTCCTTCCAGAGTGCCTGGTGCCTGGCCCCTCCCCTGTGCTTCAACCACCTCATGATGGCCCTTTTTCCGTCGAGGAGCTGCATCCTGTACACGCCCACGTTGAAGGGCCCTCCGTCCGGGCCCTGTGTTATTACAAGGGGCCATGTGATAAGAGGGGCCGCATCCCCGGGCCAGCACTTTAATATGGGAAGAGTTGTTAGGTCAGCCTCGTCCTCTTTAAGTACCACATCCTGGCAGGGCCCTGTCTTTACGGTCCTGGGGCCCAGGGTCAGGACCTTGCTGAAAAAGGGGATCTTCTTTAATGCGTCCCATACGCCTTCGGGGGGTCTGGGCCGCTGAAGATATGCTATGAACTCCCCTATCTTAGGGAAATCCTCTGTGCTTATACCGAGACCCTCGGCGACCCTCTGGCTCGTTCCGAAGAGGTTTCCCACAACTGGTACGTTAAAACCCTTTACCTTTTCGAACACCACTGCCGGTCCGCCCTTTTTAACGAGCCGGTCCATTATCTCGGAGATCTCGAGGTTCGGGTCAACCTCTGCGGTGACCCTTTTTAAAAGACCCTTTTTCTCAAGGGCGTCCAAAAACTCTCTGAGGTCTTTATAGGTCATTGGCTTTTAGGAATTAAATGTTAACGTTAAGGTCCACGATTATGGAAACGAGTACGAGGGCCCCTGCCACAGTGTTGGCAAGAAAGCCCCTCCGGGCCTCCTCCCTTGTGGGGTTTTTCTTCAACTTAAACAAGATGGACATGAAGAAGATCAAAGTGAGTGTAATACCCGCATAATACAAGGGCCCCAGCCCGGACGCCAATCCCACCAGGCCCAGAGTAAAAAAGACCCCCACATAAAGCATCGCCGTGGCGAAGTAGACGTAGCGGCCGAAGTATATGGCCGTACTCCTCACACCCACCTTTATATCGTCCTCGATGTCCATCAATGCATAGATGGTATCATATGCGGTGGACCAGAATATGTTGGCTATAAACAAGAGAACGCACACCAGCCCCACCCCGCCGGTTACAGCCGCCCAGGCCATAATCGCCCCCCAGCCGAATGCGATCCCGAGGAAGGCCTGGGGGAAAAAACTCACCCTTTTAATGAGTGGGTAGGCGGCGGCGAGGGTTATGCCGATGAACGCAAGAAATATGGTGAGGGGGTTAAGCAGAAGCACCAGCAGAAACGCCAGCGTGGAAAGCACACCAAAGACCGCCAGGGCCTGTTTTACCGTCAGCCTTCCGTCGGCCAGGGGCCTTGACTTTGTCCTCTCCACGCGCCTGTCGAAGTCCCTGTCGGCTATGTCGTTTATCGTGCACCCGGCGCTCCTCATTATGAAGGCGCCGAGGGTGAAGATTACGAGGAGCCTTGCCTCAGGCGTGCCCTCTGAGGCGAGAAAAAGGGCCCAGAGTGCGGGAAAAAGAAGGAGCGCCGTGCCGTACTGTTTTGGAAGCCTTATAAGGTCAGATATGGCAACGAGTTTAGTCGCAAGAACCGTTGTGCCCAAAATCTACCTCGTTAAATGATAGGAGAGCGATAATCAAGAAAAAGTCCGTGGAACAAAAACCTTCCTATTGGCTCGCACAAACCAGCTCCGGACTGAAGACCTCCGTTACCGAGGCCTTGATATTCCACTGGCCCGACTTTTTGCGGCTCATCAATCTGTAACGCCTTGCAAAAAGCGGCTTTTCCGGGTCAATGCCCAGGTCCGAAGCGGCCCTCTGGCACCTTATAATACCCACCTCGAGCCCGTCCTTGGTAAAGGGGATTTTCTTGCTGCTCAGGATCCTTCCCAGGGGTTCGCCGCCCTGTTTAAGGACTTCCATAAGACCCTCTTCCATGCAGGTAATAGGGATGACGGTCCGGGCGTAGACGAGCTTTTTCCCCCCTGAGGTGAGCCATACCTCCCTTTCCATCGCGTCTTGTTGAGGACTTTCTTCAAGATAAGATGCTTCATCGGGCCCCAGAGGAGAGTATGCCGTGCGGCTCACCTCGACCTCAACCGGGGTTCCGAGGATCCTTTCAAGGTG
>JAUVFY010000231.1 GCA_030594025.1 Deltaproteobacteria bacterium
CGACGAGGACGACGCTTACAGGCTCTTGCAGACCCAGTCCCAGAAAGAAAACAAGAAGATGCGTGAGATAGCAGCGATGGTAGTGTCCGCGAGCAAGCTCATCTGACCGCCTGAGGCGGTTCAATTGCCGCCTGAGGCGGTTCAATTAAGATAACGAACCTTCCACGAATTACGAACCCATAAGCTACAATGTCACGAGTCATCAATTCCCGTGCGGAAGCCGCCTGAGGCGGTTCAATTAAGATAACGAACCTTCCACGAACTACGAACCCATAAGCTACAATGTCACGAGTCATCAATTCCCGTGCGGAAGCACCAATTCCCGTGCGGAAGCACCCTGGGGCGGTTCAATTGTCCTGACGAACATTTCACGAACTACGAGCCCAAAGGTGCTCTCTGTATCGGTCTTAACACTTTGAGTAGGAGACACTAAAGGGAATAGGGTTTACAATTTGCCCCCGAATTGACCCGCAGGGCTTGACTTGGCAATGTCTTGTTGCTATCATTAATCTAAAATCTACTGATCGCTAGGGGAGTCCTTTTAACGACTGAGAGTTCCCTCAAAAGGGAAGACCCTCGAACCTGAACTGGGTAATGCCAGCGTAGGGAAGCGGTTTACATGATAACTGAGCCGTCTGGCGGATATCCCCCCGCCCGGTTCGATTCAATCATTCATTAAAACCGTCTCTACACTGAGGCGGTTTTTTTATTTCGAGACATGAGCAGGAATATGAGCACCTTAGCTGCAAAAAACCGACCCCTTGTGGACAATATCTCGAGGGAGGTAGAGTCGATACTCCGGGGGGCCGCCCCACCCGACAGGGCCTCACTGGTACGGATACTCGAGGAGGCCGGCAAGGCCCGGGGCCTCGGGCTCGAAGATGCGGCTTCGCTACTTTTTTTACAAGACCAGGGCTCACTCGAGCTTGTGTACAAAAAGGCAAGGGTTGTAAAACAACAGGTCTTCGGGAAAAGGGTAGTACTCTTTGCCCCCCTTTATCTCGGTAACCGCTGCATAAACTCCTGCCTTTACTGCGGCTTCAGGCGAGAAAACACGACGCTCCCAAGGAAGACCCTCGGGGAGGCCGAGATCGTCCGCGAGGCCAGGGCCCTCGAGCGGATGGGCTTTAAAAGACTGCTCCTGGTCCTGGGCGAAGACCCAGACCTCGGGGTCGACTATATCGCCCGTAGTGTAAGGGCCGTATATAAAAACACGGGCATAAGGATGGTCCACGTTAACGCCCCCCCGATGGAGGTGGAGGAGCTCAAAACACTGAAAGGTTCGGGCGTGGGCGTATACCAGGTCTTCCAGGAGACCTACCACAGGCCCACGTACGAAAAGATGCACCCCGGGGGCCCGAAAAGGGATTACGCGTGGAGGCTAAGGGTCATGGACAGGGCCCTTGAGGCGGATTTTTCCGACGTGGGGATAGGCACACTTCTCGGTCTTTACGACTTCCGTTACGACGTCCTGGCAACGATAGCGCACTCCCGGCATCTCTACGAAACCTTCGGCACACACGCGCATACCATCTCTGTTCCCAGGCTCAGGCCCGCGGCTGGCTCCATGTTAAAGGGGCCCCCGTCGCGTGTGAGCGATGAGGAGGTGAAAAAGATCGTGGCCGTCTACCGTCTATCGGTCCCCTCTGCCGGGGTGGTCGTTTCTACGAGGGAGTCGAAAACGCTCCGGGGCGAGCTCCTCCATGCGGGGGCCTCCCAGCTTAGCGCCGCCTCGCGCACCGACCCGGGCGGCTACAGCGTGAACGCAGGGGACACACTGGAGCAGTTCTCAACGAACGACAACCGAACCTTAGAAGAGGTCATGGCCTCGATCGCCAGGGAGGGGATGCTACCGAGCCTCTGCACAAGCTGCTACCGCGCGGGCAGGGTGGGCGGCAAATTTACCGAGACCGCCACCAAAGGGAAGATAAAAAGTTTCTGCCACGCAAACGCCCTTTTGACGCTGAAGGAATACCTCCTGGACCACGCGGAAAACGGCTCGAGCGGGAAGCTCGAGGATGCACTCCTGAGGGCCTTAAAGGAGATTAAGGACCCCGCACTAAGAAGGGGCATTATGGAAAAACTCAAGGAGCTCGAAAAGGGTAAAAGAGACCTTTATTTTTAAATGAATATAAGCGTAAACGGAGAAAAAAGACGGTTCGAAGAGGGCCTGAGCTTGAAGGGCCTTCTCGAGGCACTCGATATAAGGCCCCAGGGTATCGCCATAGAGCTCAATA
>JAUVFY010000238.1 GCA_030594025.1 Deltaproteobacteria bacterium
AAGGTCGCGAAGTCGGGGTGATAGAGAGAGACCGGGGCCTTCCTGCCCACGACCGTGGCGTTACCCTTGTAGAGTTTCAGTTTGGCCGTACCCGTAACGTCTTTTACCGCCTCGTCAACGAGCTTCTGCATGGTCTCCCTCTCGGGCGAGAACCAGTAGCCGTTGTATACGAGCTCCGAGTAGCGGACTGCGAGGCTGTCGCGAAGGTGCATGACCTCGCGGTCCATGGTTATGCTCTCGACGGCCCTCCGGGCCTCGTGGAGTATCGTCCCACCGGGGGTCTCGTACACCCCCCGGGACTTCATTCCCACGAAGCGGCTCTCAACGCAGTCGGCCCGGCCTATGCCGTTCCTGCCGCCGAGCCGGTTGAGCCTTTCCAGTAACAAGGCCGGGCTCATCCTCTTCCCGTTTATTGTAACCGGGTCGCCCCCTTTAAAGCCTATCTCAACGTATGTAGGCCTCGAAGGGGCCTTCTCAGGAGCTACACTCATGACGAACATGTCCTCAGGCGGAGGCCTCCACGTGTCCTCCAGGGGGCCGCCCTCGAAGCTTATGTGAAAGAGGTTCCTGTCGGTGCTGTAGGGCTTTTTCCTCGTAACAGGAACGGGTATGCCGTGGGTCCTGGCGTAACCGATGAGATCGCGCCTACCCTTCATCTTCCACTCGCGCCAGGGCGCTATGACCTTTATGTGCGGGTCTATCGAGTAGTAGGTGAGTTCGAAACGCACCTGGTCGTTACCCTTGCCCGTGGCGCCGTGGGCGACCGCGTCGGCGCGCGTGGCCTTTGCGACATCCATCTGGGCCTTTGCAATCAAGGGCCTTGCGATGGCGGTCCCCAGAAGGTATTGGCCCTCGTAAACGGCCCCGGCCCTCAGCATGGGGAAGACGAAATCCCTCACGAACTCCTGCTTTAAGTCCTTTATAACGGCCTTCTTCGCGCCGCTTGCGAGGGCCCTGGCCCTCAGGGTCTTTACCTCGGTCCCCTGCCCTATGTCCGCGGCAAAGGCTATGACCTCGCAGCCGTAGCTCTCGATGAGCCATTTTATGATTACCGAGGTGTCGAGCCCGCCCGAATATGCGAGTACCACCCGTTTTACCTTATCCTTCATGCCTTCCCTCTCCGTTATGTTTCATTAAGCCCGTCGCCGCCTGCCCCCCGTCGCCGCCTGCCCCCCGCCGCCGCCCCCCCCCGCTTCAGACAAGGAGCCACTCGAGTATCGCCTTCTGGATATGGAGCCTGTTTTCCGCCTGGCGCCAAACGATGGAATTCTGCCCCTCGATGACCGAGTCGGTTATCTCCTCACCCCTGTGGGCCGGAAGACAGTGCATCACTATTGCCCCCTTGTTCGCAAGTGTAAGGGTCTTTTCGTTTATCTGGTAACCTTTGAACGCTCTTAGCCGGCCTTCCCTCTCGGCTTCTTGGCCCATGGAGGCCCATACGTCGGTATTCAAAACGTCCGCCCCCTTTGCGGCCTCATCAACGCTTCCCGAAAGCTCAATCTTTCCGGTCCCCTTTTCTTTAGCCTTCTTCAATATCCCCTCGTCAGGCAGGTAGCCCCCGGGGCATGCGAGCCTGAGCTCAAAGCCCAGGACCGATGCGGCCTCTATCCAGGAGTTCGCCATGTTGTTTCCGTCGCCGATCCATGCGACCTTCAGGTCCTCGTAACCGCCCTTCTCCTCGACGACCGTCAAGATGTCGGCCAGGACCTGGCAGGGGTGGTGGAGGTCAGTAAGGCCGTTTATTACGGGCACCGTTGAGTACCCGGCGTACTCCTCGATTATCTCGTGGCCGAAGGTCCTCATAACCACACCGTCCACGTAGCCGGACATCACCCTTGCGGTGTCCTTTATTGGCTCGCCCCTTCCTATCTGGGAGTCGCCGTGGCTTATGAATATCGTATCGCCGCCGAGCTGGAACATCGCCGCCTCAAAGGACACACGGGTCCGTGTCGAGGGTTTTTCGAATATGAGGCCCAGGACCCTTCCCCGGAGCGGCTTGTGGGGTATGCCCCTCAGGGCCCGCTCCTTTAAGAATACCGCCCTCTCGATGAGCCCGTCTATCTCGTCCTTTTTAAGGTCCGCTATCGTAAGGAGGTTCATTTGAATCTTCAGTCCATGACTGTTCAGTCCATGACT
>JAUVFY010000261.1 GCA_030594025.1 Deltaproteobacteria bacterium
CCCTACTACTTGACCTCAGTCCCTACTACTTGACCTCAATCCCCACTCTTTCACCTCAATCCCCACTACTTGACCTCAATCCCCACCTGCCTCGATAATGTTGATTATAGCCCCGTTTTCAGGGCTGTCAACCGCCTCCCGCCAGGCAGGGGGGGCAGGCATTAAAAAACCAAAAAAATTTCCCGGATCCACAAATTTTCTCTTGACAAGCCCCATTGACTGATGTATAAGGAAAAGCACAATATATTGTGCCTTGCAGATAACCTGGCCACAATATGGACGGTTTTTCCTTTAAAATCAAGAGGTTGAAAAAGCTTTTTTTCCTTTAAAAGGTCACCCCCCCAAGGTAGGCAGGAAAGCGGCTTCGGCTGAAATTTTTTTAAGAATCTTTTCTTAATAATTATAACCCGAAATTTTAAACTTTTAAACTTTTAAACTTTTAATTTTGAGGAGGCCCTATGGAAAAGAACTTCCTTCGTTTTTCCGAGGAGGCGCTTAAAATCCCCTCCCGGAGGTCAAGGGCCAGGACCGAGCCCGACTCGCGGGTGGAGATAACCGAGAACGCCCGGAGGGTCCTCGAGAGGAGGTATCTGAAGAAGGACCAGGAAGGCAAGCCCGTCGAGACGGTCGAAGAGATGTTCAGGCGCGTGAGCGACAATATAGCCTGGGCGGACAAGAACTACGACACAAATCCAGACATCAAGGCCACCACCGACGAGTTCTACGAGATGATGGCCTCTTTTGATTTCCTCCCCAACTCACCGACCCTCATGAACGCCGGAAGGGAATTGCAGCAGCTCTCGGCGTGCTTTGTCCTCCCCGTGGGCGACTCCATGGAGAGCATCTTCGAGGCCGTGAAGCACACGGCCCTCATACACAAGTCCGGCGGGGGCACGGGGTTCTCGTTTTCGTCCCTTAGGCCCTCGGGCGACGTCGTGGGCTCCACCTCGGGCATCTCCTCGGGGCCCATATCCTTCATGACCGTCTTCGACAGCGCCACCGAGGCCATAAAGCAGGGGGGCACGAGGAGGGGCGCGAACATGGGTATTTTGAGGATAGACCACCCGGACATAATGAGCTTCATAACCTGCAAGGTGGATAACGAAAAGCTGAATAACTTCAACATCTCGGTGGCCCTTACCGAGGCGTTCATGGAGGCCGTCAAAGACGACGGCGAATACGAGCTCAAAAGCCCCCGGACCTGCAAGGTAACCGACAGGCTCAGGGCCCGCGAGGTCTTCGAAAAGATAACCGAGATGGCCTGGAAGAACGGTGACCCGGGCATAGTCTTCATCGACAGGATAAATAAAGACAACCCGACCCCGCACATGGGCTCCATCGAGGCCACGAACCCCTGCGGTGAGCAGCCCCTGCTTCCGTACGAGTCCTGCAACCTGGGCTCCATAAACTTAAGCGGCATGGTCACCGGCAACGGCAAGGGCCTGGAGGTGGACTGGGAGAAGTTAGAATACACGACATCGAGGGCCGTACACTTCCTCGACAACGTCATAGACATGAACCGCTATCCCATCGGCGAGATAAAGGAGATGACCAGGGGAAATAGAAAGATCGGGCTCGGGGTCATGGGTTTCGCCGAGATGCTTATCAGGCTCGGCATACCCTATAACTCGGAAGAGGCCGTCAAGAAGGCCGGGGAGGTCATGGCTTTCATCCAGGACATGGGTAGAGCCGC
>JAUVFY010000085.1 GCA_030594025.1 Deltaproteobacteria bacterium
AAAATTATAAACCCTATACTATGGCATAAGGTCAAGGGTTAAATTTGATTTTTTTGACCGCTTAAGTCTCTCTTCCTTAAGAAGGCATATGCGGTTATGCCGAGAAATACTGCCAGTGCGGGGAAAAGTACATAGTCCAGGTACACAACCAATGCTGTCAAGCCCACGGCGACAAAAAGCCAGACAAGAACGGGCGTAAAACAGCACACACCCACCACCAGGGAACCTATTATGCCTGTTGTGAGTAGTGTTTTTCTTTTCATCCTATTCTCTCTTGATAATTTCGGATATTTCCTGCTGTAGTAACCCAAAATAAATGCGCATGACACCACTCATCTCTGCCACATTTTAATTATAAACCTTATACCATGGTGCGGGGTCAAGAGGTTTTTCTCCTAACGGCCGTTTATGTAACCCATCTCCTTTAAGTCCCGGTAGAGCCTGCTTCCGTTATGGACGAGGACCGGCTCAAAGTCCACGTCAGTAAAACTCCTGAAGGATTTTTCCATGAGGTCCGCGTCCTCCGCGCTTCCGTCCCTTAAGTACCAGAACTGCATTATATCGCCGTAGGTCTTAATCTCAGGCCATGTGTTGAGGTCGATTCCCGGGGGCCCGGTCCTGAAGAAGTCCCCGAAAAAGATGAGCCTCTGCCGGTCGCCGAGCGGGATCCAGCTCACATACAGGGGGTCCCTCGCTGGGAGGAATTTTAATTCATATTCTACCTCCCTTCCCCCGGAATTCAAGGCGTATACCCTGTCCAGGCCCGAGGCTATGGGCCTGGACCTTCCGTCTATTACATAGGCCATGTCCGCGGGGTTTCCCACGGCACGGTAAGTCCGGGGCGAGCTTTCCCCGTGACATGGGTAGGGTTCGTTGGAGCGCTCGGCAAAACAGACATCCAGGCGGCCGTCATTGGATGATGGGGATGATGGGGATGATGGGGGCCAGGCGATGTCTTTACCCGTGAGGTAGCTCCGGAAGTGGTTATGCTGGGCAAGCAAAACCACGATGGGCCTTTCCCGGTCGTTCAGGACTATATGCACCGCGCCGTGTATATCGAGCTCGTGCCACCTGACGGGGTCTCCTAAAAGGCGCGAAAAGGCCTCCCTCAAAAGGCCCACTTCTGCCGGGAGACCGCTAAAAGGGAAGGGAAAACTGTACTTAAGGACCACTATGGGCACCCGGTCGATTGTGCCGTCTTCCATCCGGAACGTGGCCTCTTCCCTGTAGACCCTCCCGTAGCCGGTTCCAACATAGTCTTTGCAATCTTCGCAGGGCAGGAGGGGGCCCTTGTAGTCGAGGTAATAGCGTTTGTTCCTCTCTATGGTCTTTAAATAATCCCTGGTGGGGGATTCTTTTACTACCTTCTTGCCTGCGCTTAAGTCCCTTACGACGGTTCTGGGCAGGTAAAACCCGTAGAAGTCAACGGGTAAAAGCCCCTCCGGCGAGATTATCACCCTGGGCTTGAACCTTTTAAGGAGTACTCTATCTGCCTCACCGACGGCGCTTCCGAAGTCGTCTTCAATCCAGTCCTGGTATGTGAGAGAGAGGAGCCACCGCTTTTCCCCCTCTGTCCACAGGGGCTCAGCGGCATGGCCAGGGGTTTTAGCGAAAAGCCCTGTTGAGATAATTATCGGGGCTATAAGATAGTAGATAAAACGGGGTTTAAAGGCGCTGTTCACAACGGTCCTGCTATTTACCTCCCTCGAGGGTTTTACTTGGCGGCACCCTTTCTCTTCTTATAGATTATGGGTATGAGGGAGACGATAACGACGAGTATGACGCCGATGAGGAACTCCTTTGAAACCTTTCCTTTCAGAAGGTCAAGGAGCGAGCTTGAGAAGACCACGTATGCCGTAACCCCGGGGAGCATGAAAATGTAAGATGCCAGGAAGTAGTGGCTGAACTTTATGCGTGTAAGACCGAAGGCGTAGTTCAGGAGGTTGAAGGGGAAAAGTGGGATGAGCCTCGTAAAGGCCACGATCTTCCAGCCCTGCCTTTCCACCTCCATGTCGAGGTCTTTAAACCGGCCCCCCTTTATGCGTCCTTCCACCCATTCTCTTCCCATGTACCTTGCAACGAGGAATGCCACGCCCGCCCCGGCGGTCCCTCCTATGGACGCATAAACCACTCCCCAGATGGGGCCGAAAAGGACCCCTCCGACAACCGTTATGGGAAGACCGGGCAGAAGTAGCGAAGGGGCCACGGTATAAAAGAGTATGTATATAGCGGGGCCCAGGGCGCCGAAGCCGTCTATCCAGGCCCTCAGGCTTTCCTGGTCGAGGTATTCTCCGAGGCCCAAGAATTTAACCGAAAAGAATACGGTTGCGAGGAAGGCTATGAGTATTACGAATTTTAATGTCCCGCGTTTCATGTTGCCAGAGTCCCTATTGGATTCGATTCACAGAGCGCGCATCAATGAAAAAATTAAAAAAAAGAAAAATTGCGGGACTCAGGTGTCCCGCAAAAAGACCGTTAAAATTTCCTACCGTGGCTTTACATCCGATTAAAAACGATTAAAAAAACTCAGGTCAGTCTTATGAGCCATTTTGCGACTTTGGGGAACCATCCCGTGAAGAGCTTTTCCCTGTAGTACTGGTCGCAGGCCCTCTTTACCGCCTGTGATACGGTCGGGTATACGTGTATTGTCTGGGATATGGCCGTTATGGGGGCCTTAAGCTTCATGGCCAGCACATATTCGTGGATGAGTTCTCCCGCATGGGGTCCCAGTATGTGGGCTCCCAGGAGCCTGAGCTTCCGGTCGCATACGAGTTTTATGATGCCGTGCCCCTCGCCTTCTATAACGGCCCGGTCCACCTCGCTGAACTTGAACCGGTAGACCTTGACGTTGGTCTTTCCGTATTTTTCGTTCGCTTCGAGTTCAGTAAGCCCCACCCTTGCGAGCTCCGGGTCCACGTATGTGACCCAGGGCACCACACGGTAGTCGGCCTTGCGGCGTACGAGCGGGAAAAGGGCGTTCGCCAGGACTATGCCCGCCTGGTATTCGGCCATGTGCGTGAAAGGGAAGGGGCCCGCGACGTCCCCGCAGGCATAGATGTGCTTCACGTTCGTCCTCATCGTGAGGTCCACGGGGATGCCCCTTCTCTTATCGTATTTTACTCCCGCGGCCTCGAGGTTAAGCCCCTCGACGTTCGGAGACCGCCCTATGGCTATCAATATCTCCTTGGATGAAATGACCTTGTCGCCCGTGGGGCAGCTGGCCGCAAGCACTTTCATGCCGCCTTCGCGCTTTACATTGGTTACCTCTGTGCAGGTGTGTATCTCTATCCCCTCCTCAAGGAGTATCTTTTCAAGCTCGTCCGAGAGCTCCTTTTCCTCCTTGGGGAGTACCTGGTCGAATTTTTCAATTACCGTCACCTTTGAGCCCAGGCGGTTGAAGACCTGGGCGAACTCCATCCCTATGGGGCCGGCCCCGAGCACTGTGATAGATTTGGGCAGGCTCTCGAGCTCGAGGGCCGTAACGTTCGTAAGCACCCCGGTCTCTTTTAATCCCGGAATCGGAAGTATAAACGGGCCTGAGCCGGTTACGATAAGGAATTTTTTCCCTGAGAGTTTTTCACCGTTTACCTCAAAGGTGTGGCTGTCCAGGAACCGGCCCGTTCCGAATATGACTTCCACGCCCATCTTCCTGAACCTTTCCGGGTCGTCGTGCTCGCCTATGATCGTCTGGACGCGGCGTTTGCCTTCCATGACCTTCTGGAAGTTTACACGTGTCCTATCACCGCCTTCCACGCCGAACTCTATTGCTCTCCTGGCAAGGGATGCGACCTTTGCCGAGTAGACGAGCCTCTTCGTAGGCACACAGCCCCAGTGGAGGCAGTCACCGCCGAGGGATTTTTCCTTTTCCACCATGGCCACACGCGCTCCAAGCTGGGATGCTCCGCTTGCGGCCACCAGCCCCCCGACTCCTCCGCCTATAATAACAAGGTCAAATTTCTTCATAGATTACCCCCGGAAGCTGATTTGCCTTTGAAACGAAATTGTTAAAGACCTTGGGGCAAACGTTTATATGCCTGAACTGATTATAGCGTATAGAATCATTTTTACAAGGCATCAGGTGGCCGGGAGGGCCGCCGTATACGGGCAGAAAGAGGTTTTATTTCAGTTTAAAATTTCTTATGAACCGGAGCGTGTCTTTTAGAGTCGGTATGCCCGCCCTTCCTCCCGGCTCGAGGCACTTTAAAGCGGCGAGGGCCGAGGCAAACTCGACCGTCTTTGGTATGTCCCAGCCCCTTAAGAGCCCGTAAATGTATCCACCGTGGAAAACGTCGCCGGCGCCCGTTGTGTCCACGGCCCTCACACTGAAGGCATCCTGGTGAAACACCTCCCCATCGGTCCATGTTATGGAGCCCCTTTTACCAAGTGTTATGGTAGCTGCCCTGGGACTCAAGCGGGCGAGTTCCTTGAGGGCCTTTCGCGGGGTCGGTGCGAGGTCTCTTGAAAACTCCTCGGAGCAGACGATGTGGTCGGACAATTCAGCGAGTTCCATCATCCCTTCTCTTACCCTTCCGCCGTCGAGCATGACTGGTATGCCCCGGCTTTTTGCAACGCGCGCGGCAAATATAGAGGCGTCCGCCATGAGCCCGTCAACGAGGAGGAATTCGCTTTTTTTAATTAGTTCGACTTTCACCTCATCAGGAATCAACTCAGCTACGGTGGGCCTCTTCCAGAAGATGGTCCTCTTTGCGTTTCTCCTGTTTGCGAGTATAAAGGCCGTCTGGGACCGCCCGCCCTTTTTGAACACAAGGCCCCTTACGTCCACGCCCTCTTGTTTAAGCCCCCTTTTTATCTCCGTTCCCGCAAGGTCGTCTGAGACAGTTCCAAGGAATGCGGTCTTTACCCCCAGGCGGCTTAAGGCCACAAGGGCCGTTGCCACGGGCCCGCCGCCCTGCTCGGTCCATTCAATGACCTCGGGCTTGGTGTCTTCTTCGGGGTATCTATCCACCAACGCTATATAGTCGAGCGAGCATTGGCCGAGGCCTGCGACTTTTTTCATCCCTGACGGGCTCATTAGACCACTACCTGCACCACGAGGCTTCGCTTTCCTGGACGATTGTCGAAATCAAAACCATGCCTGGCGGTCATTCCCCCACAACCTGGACTACAAGGCTCCTTCTCCTCGGACGGTTGTCGAAATCCAACCCCGCCTGTTAGTGTTACTCACCTATAACCTGGACTACGAGGCTCCTTTTCCTCGGACGATTGTCGAAATCAAAACCGTGCCTGGCGGTCATTCCCCTACAACCTGGACTACAAGGCTCCTTCTCCTCGGGCGGTTGTCGAAATCAAAATCACGCCTGGCGGTCATTCCCCTACAACCTGGACTACGAGACGGCGCATTCTCGGACGATTGTCGAAATCAACTAAAACTATCTGCTGCCATGTGCCCAGGGTGAGCTTCCCGCTTACAAAGGGTATCGTGAGGCCGGGTTTTAAAAGGGCCGCTCTCACGTGGGAAAAACCGTTCCCATCGCCCCACCTGCGGTCGTGCTTGTAAGTCCTGTCCGAAGGAATTAACTTCTCGATAGCCTCCTTTAGGTCTTCTATAACGCCGCTTTCGTACTCAATGGTCGTAACAGAGGCGGTTGAGCCGGGGACAAAAACAGATACTATGCCACCGGTAAGGCCCGATTCACGGACTATGGATTCTACTCTCCCCGTTATGTCTATTACGTCGGAAAAACCCCTCGTGTTTAGTTCTATCGTGGATGTGTGATGCATTCCGCAAGTATAGTGAAAAATTGGAGATTCCTCAAATAATTTCTCAAGGGCGGCTCAAAAGATGGCGTATAATCCAAGGGCGCTGAAAGGCGAGGTTGGACTAATTATTTGAAATCTTGAACGTTTTTATACTATAATTTTTGTTTAACTGCGGGGTTCGCGGCATGGCTCAAAAGCAAGATAAAAAAAGGATACTGGTGAGGGCGCCGAACTGGATAGGTGACGCAGTCATGTGTCTACCGGCCCTCGAAAGCCTTAAAGCACTATATCCGGGGGCGGACATAACCGTGCTTGCAAAGCCCCGGACAGCACCGGTCTTCTTATATAACCCCGCCCTTAAGGACGT
>JAUVFY010000071.1 GCA_030594025.1 Deltaproteobacteria bacterium
AGCGTGGTGCTCGGTGGGCTCGCCCTTTCGACCATCTTTACCATTTTCGTTATTCCCGCTCTACTTGTCTTCTTCATCAGGATGGAGAAGGTCAAAAAACAGAGCTGAGCCCGGAACGCGAGGAGTTTTAGTTTTTTTTAGTTTTTTTAGTTTAGGGCGGCCTGCCTTTGGCAGGCCGATGTTAAGGTTTATTTAACAGAACCTCGCAATCCTTTGACCCAGTAAAACCCTTGTTTTTTGTGCATTTGTTTTGTATATTGCCCTTATGAAGTGCCCCTTTTGCGGTCATTTAGAGGATAAGGTCATTGACTCGAGGCTATCCCAGGACGGAAACGCCACAAGGAGAAGAAGGGAGTGCCTTTCGTGCTCCAAGAGGTTTACCACCTACGAGAGGGTCGAGGAGACTCTGCCCCTGGTCATAAAAAAGGACGGCACGAGGGAGGCCTTTGACAGGTCCAAGATCCTGGCCGGCCTGAAGAAGGCCTGCGAGAAAAGGCCCGTAAGCATTGAGGAGATAGAAAAATCCATTGACAGGCTCGAGGCGAGGTTCATGGAGTCGGGCGAGAGGGAGGTATTGAGCTCTGTCGTCGGGGAGGCCGTAATGGAGGAGTTGAAGGGCCTGGACGAGGTCGCTTACGTGAGGTTTGCGTCAGTATACAGGGAGTTCCGGGACATAAACGAATTTATGAAGGAATTGAGGGAACTCCTCGGAAAGAGGAACAAAAAGGGTGGCTGAGGCGCACGAGAGATTCATGAAGACTGCGCTCGGGCTCGCCCTGAGGGGTATTGGCAATACAAGCCCGAACCCGGCTGTAGGAGCGGTCGTTGTAAAGGGGGGTAGGATAATCGCGAGGGGCTGGCACAGGAGGGCGGGGCTCGCCCATGCCGAGGCCGAAGCCATTAAAAAGGCCGGCAGGAGAGCGAGGGGCGCCGACCTTTACGTAACGCTCGAGCCCTGCTGCCACCACGGAAGGACCCCTCCTTGCACGGCCTCCATAATCGGGGCGGGTATAAGCAGGGTCTTTATAGGGATTTTAGACCCCAACCCACGGGTAAAAGGTAAAAGCATAAGAGAACTCAAAAGGGCGGGTATAGAGGTTAGAACCGGTTTCCTTGAACAAACGTGCCGGACACTGAACGAGCCATACATTAAGTACATAACCACCGGAAGACCCTTTGTTACGTTAAAACTCGCCTCGACCCTTGACGGACGGATAGCCACAAAGACCGGAGAGTCCCGGTGGATAACGGGCATCGAGGCCAGAAGGTACGTCCACAGGATGCGCACGAGGGCGGACGCCGTCATGGTGGGAAGCGGCACCGTCATTAAAGACAACCCCCGACTCACCGCACGTCTTTCGAGGGGTAAAAGCCCTGTGAGGGTCGTCGTTGATACGGAGTTTAAGACACCCCTTAGCTCCAGGGTATTCAGCTCCAGAGGCGGGCGGGTCCTTGTTTTTACGACAGAAAAGGCTTCGAAAAGAAAGATTAAGAGCGCACGGGATAAAGGGGTGGAGGTTATAGTAGTCCAGGGGGCAGCGGACGGGGTGAGTCTTAAAAGGGCCATGGCGGAGCTCGGCCAAAGGGAGGTTACAAGCCTTATCGTGGAAGGCGGCTCCACACTTGCCGCTTCCGCCGTCAGGCAGGGGGTCGTGGATAAGATTTTCTACTTTATCTCGCCCATGATACTCGGCGGCGACGGGCTTCCTTCGATAGCGGCCCTCGGGATAAAAAACCTCGGTAAGGGAATTAAGCTCAGCGAAGTTTCAATTAAAAGACTCGGAAGGGATATAATGGTTGAGGGGTATATTTGATGGCGTCAGGGGTTAATGAATTCTTTAAATCCGGGTGACGTAAGGCTATAAGGTCAAGATGTTTACAGGCATAATAGAAGCTACCGGAAGAGTAAAATCTGTTGAAAAAAAGGGGTTATCTGGTAGAATAACGGTTGAGACGGCCCTTGATTTGACCGACGTCAACGAGGGCGACAGCATAAACGTTGACGGCGTGTGCCTGACCGTAACAGGGGTTTTAAAAGAGGGGCGCTCGCAAGGGGGACGATGGGCCTTTAAGGCGGATATCTCGGCTGAGACCCTTCGCATTACTACACTCGGTGAGCTTAGGTCCGGCTCGAGCGTGAACCTCGAAAAGTCCCTTACGCCCCGGAAACCCCTCGGGGGACACTTTGTTACGGGCCACGTCGACGGAACGGGCACCATAAGGAGGAAGGTCACATCGGGGGAGGGCGTGGAGCTCGAAGTTAGCGTTCCGGAAGCGCTTTCAAGGCAGTTGGTGAAAAAGGGCTCTGTTTCTGTAGACGGCATAAGCCTCACTGTGGCGGAGTTAACGGAGGGCGGTTTCAGGGCCGCCATAATCCCACATACGTTAAAAGTTACGACCCTTGTAGAAAAGGGGGAGGGCGGAAGGGTCAACATAGAGACAGATATCATAGGGAAATACGTGGAGAGGTTTCTTTCATGGCCCGGAAAAGGGGAGGTTACCGAGGATTTTCTGGCCGAACACGGTTTTATCTCTGAAAAGAAGGACCGGTAAGACCCGAAGTTATTTTATTTTTCAGTCTTTTAATTTTTTAATTTTTTAATTCAGGAGCATAAAGATGGCGATAGAAAGGATAGATGCTGCACTTAAAGATATAAAGGAAGGCCGTATGGTCATCCTCGTCGACGACGAGGACAGGGAGAACGAAGGCGACCTCTGCATGGCCGCGGAACTTGTGACGGCCGAGGCGGTAAACTTCATGGCCAAACGGGCGAGGGGGCTCATATGTCTCACGCTTAGCGAGGATCATGCGGACACCCTCGAACTGAAACCCATGGTCGATGATAATACCTCGGTTTACAGGACCGCCTTTACAGTGTCCATAGACGCAAAGCAGGGTGTTACCACGGGAATATCGGCCCACGACAGGGCCCTGACTATCCAGACGGCCGTAAAGGACGGGGCAAGGCCCGAAGAGCTGGTGCGACCCGGCCACGTGTTCCCCTTGAGGGCCAGGAAGGGTGGAGTGCTGGTAAGGGCCGGCCAGACCGAGGGCTCGGTGGACCTTACAAGGCTCGCGGGGTTCAAACCCGCGGGTGTCATTTGCGAGATAATGAAGGAAGACGGCACCATGGCCCGGATGCCCGACCTCGAGCGCTTTGCCGAAGAGCACAATGTGAGGATCGTAACCATAGCCGATATCATAGCGTACCGGCTGAGGAAGGACAGCCTCGTAAGGAGGATAGCCGAGGCGGTCGTACCCACGAAGTACGGAGGAGAGTTCAGGGCCATTGCCTTCCGGAACGACGTGGACTTCCTTGAGCACCTCGCCCTTATAAAGGGGGAGATAAACCCCGATGAGCCGGTGCTCGTAAGGGTCCACTCCGAGTGCCTGACGGGTGACGTGCTCGGCTCCGAACGCTGTGACTGCGGTGAGCAGTTAAAGGGCGCCATGAAGATGATAGACAGGGAAGGCACGGGCGTTCTCCTTTACATGCGCCAGGAAGGCAGGGGCATCGGGCTCGCTAACAAGCTCAAGGCATACCAGCTCCAGGACGAGGGGCTCGATACCGTGGAGGCCAACGAGAAGCTCGGCTTCACGGCCGACCTGAGGGACTACGGCATCGGGGCCCAGATACTGGTCGACCTCGGGGTGAGGAAGATGCGCCTTATAACAAACAACCCGAAGAAGATAAAGGGTCTCGAGGGCTACGGCCTGGAAGTCTCCGACAGGGTGCCCATAGAGCCTACGCCGCATGTAAAGAATGTGGAGTACCTGAGGGTCAAAAAAGAAAAGCTGGGACACATAATTACCAACCTGGACGCGGTCAACAAACCCGACCGGGGAGGGAAGTGAGCCCTTGAAAACCGTCCCTATCCCAAAAAGGAGGTTATATGCCGAAGACACTCGAAGGTAGCCTTTCTGCAAAGGGGCTGAAGGTGGCAATCGTTGTAAGCAGGTTCAATGATTTCATAAGCGAAAGGCTCCTCGGCGGGGCCGTGGACACGCTTTTAAGGAGCGGTGCCAGGGACAGTGACGTTGAGGTTGTAAAGGTACCCGGCTCTTTCGAGATGCCCCTTGTGGTAAGCCGGCTCGCCCGGTCCGGGAGGCATGATGCGATCATATGCCTTGGAGCTATCATACGCGGCTCAACCCCTCACTTCGACTATATCGCCGGCGAGGCGGCAAAGGGGATAGCCCGGGCCTCGATAGAAGGGGGGCTCCCGGTTGCCTTCGGCATCATTACCGCCGATACCCTCGAGCAGGCCATCGAAAGGGCGGGCACCAAGTCCGGCAACAAGGGACGCGATGCGGCCCTCACAGCGATAGAGATGGCGAACATACTTAAGATTCTACCCAGGAAGAAATAATCATTTTTACGCTTAACGTGGAATTTGAGCTATGAAGTCCAGGACAAAGGCCAGGCAGACGGCGCTACAGGCGCTTTACCAGATTGATATCGTCGACGGGGACGTAGACGAGGCACTGGCATCCTTTATGGAAGGGCTGAAGATAGGCCCCGAGGCGAAAAGCTACTCCGAGGCGATCGTAAAGGGGGTCCTGTCGAACACTCCCATGATAGACGGCCTCATAGAGGAATATTCAGAGAACTGGACGGTGGCACGCATGGTCGTAGTGGACAGGAACATCCTTCGCATAGCGGCGTATGAGCTTCTTTACTGCCCGGACGTCCCCTACAAGGTGGTCATAGACGAGGCAGTAGAATTGGCAAAGAAGTACGGCTCAGAGGACTCCGGGGCATTCATAAACGGCATACTCGACCAGATGGCAAAGGCGGTCCGGGAAGAAAAGGCCACGGTCTGAATTAAACAGAAATTAAATAGAAAAAGATAGAAAAGTTTAAATGACGAGACCCGCAACCCATATCCAGTGGCTTAAGGGTCCCACCTCAAGAAAAAGGGGGTGGGACTTTTTTTGAAGGTACCTCTTCTGAGTCTAACGGGCCAGTACCGGCAATTAAGGCGCGAGGTTCTGAGGGAGGTTCAAAAGGTATGTGACTCCCAGCGCTACATACTCGGCTCTAACGTGGAGGCACTCGAAAAGGAGATTGCACGGTACTGCGGCACGAGATACGCCGTGGGTGTCGCGTCGGGCTCCGATGCTATACGCCTTGCCCTAATGGCTGCCGGGGTCGGCCCTGGCCACAGGGTCGTAACCACGCCCTATAGTTTTTTCGCTACCGCCGGCTCGATCGCCCTGGTCGGTGCCGTCCCGGTCTTCGTGGATATCGAGCCTGAAAGCTATAATATGGACCCCGAAAGGCTCGAGTCTTTACTCAGAAAGAAGAAGCGGATAAAGGCCCTGTTGCCCGTGCACCTTTTCGGCCAGTGCGCGGAGATGAGACCCGTTAAAAAGCTCGCCCGCAGTCATAACCTCGCGGTCATAGAGGATGCGGCACAGGCCATAGGGGCTGAATACAGCGGCAGGAGGGCCGGCTCTCTCGGAGACATGGGGTGCTTTTCCTTCTACCCTTCAAAGAACCTCGGATGCTTCGGCGACGCAGGGATAGTAACGACCGATAACCGACGCACGGCCGAGAGGTTAAAGATGCTGAGGGTGCACGGCAGCCGCTCTCAATACCTGCACACGGTCGTGGGTACCAACAGCAGGCTCGACGAGATACAGGCCGCGGTCCTCAGGGTCAAGATTAAATATCTCGAGGGGTGGACCGAAAAGAGGATTAAAAATGCCGAAAGGTATAATGAGCTCTTCAGCCAGGCCGGGCTACTCGGGTTTGTAACACCCCCGACTGTACCGTCGTCCAAGCGTTCGGTCTTCAACCAGTATGTTGTGCGCGCAAGACAAAGAGACCGACTGAGGCAGTATCTTCAAAAAAACGGTATAGGTACGGCGGTCTACTACCCCGTGCCCCTGCATCTTCAGAAGTGCTTCCGTTCCCTGGGTTATAGAAGAGGTGACTTCCCTGTCTCGGAGAAGGCCGCACGCCAGGCCCTTGCGCTTCCCGTATACCCCGAGTTAAAGAAATCCGAACTCAACTACGTCGTGGCCACGATAAAGAGATTTTACACAAGGGCCGGAAGACGTTAAAGGACTTTTACTGTTAAGAAGTTCGAGGGATCCAAAAAGGGCTTGTACGGTGGGGTTCTGCGGTTAAAAAAAAGCAGTTAGCATGGAGCTAACTGCATTCGGTGCTTGCGGGACGAGGTGGGAGTCACGGTTATTTTTTTATTCCAGGATCAGGCCGCTTTTCTCTTCACTTCCTCCACTTCCACTGTGATCTTCTTCGGCAGTGCCACGCCTTTGGCAGGCATTCTTATCTCGAGGATGCCTTCATGATAGCCGGCATGGATATTTCCGAGATCCACTCCCTCCGGCAACGTCAGCGTCCTCTCGAACGAGCCGTAGCAGACCTCGCAGAAGTATTTCTCGGCTTCTTTAAATTCTTTGCCGAGCGTGCGCTCACCTTTAATCGTGAGCTGGTTGCCGATTACTGAGATGTCTACATCTTTGGAGTCAATGCCCGGCAGGTCGAGCCTTACCAGGAATTTATCCTTCTCCATGTAGCTCTCCACGGCAGGATACCATTCGCCTCTGAATATTCCAGGGGCGATGCTACCAAAGGTCCTTCTGAAGAACTCG
>JAUVFY010000088.1 GCA_030594025.1 Deltaproteobacteria bacterium
AACTCATAATCGTAAAGATAGAAACGCCGCTGAAGCTCACCAAGCAGCAAAGGGAGCTACTCGAGGAATTCTCAAAGATGAGCGGCGACGAGGCGATGCCCGGGAAAAAGAACTTCCTTGACAAGGTAAAGGAGCTGTTTGAATGAAAAGGGCCTTTTTCATCGCTTGTGTCGTCTTAATTGTTGGTTCTGGCCACGGCCACGCCCAGAGCTTCTGGGCCCAGGAAGCCGCCCGTGAGAGCCTTGCCTCCATATTCGAAAAGATCGAGGCAAAGGGCCCGGCAGAAGACTTGATAGAGGAGCTCGAGAGGTTCGTCAAGAGCTACCCCCGTTCTGGGGTAACCGACGAGGCGCTTTTTAGGCTGGCCGAAATCGAGCTTGAAAATAAAAAATTCCGCAAGGCCGTCGGCCATTTTCAGAAGATCCTTGATCGCTTCCCCGAAAGCCGCTTCAGGAGCGAAGCATTTTACGGGCTTGGATACAGCCAGTACCGGTCCGGCCGGATGATCGAGGCGAAAACGACCCTGCGCTCGGTCGTAGAAAGCACGTCGACGACCCTTACCATGAAGGTAAAGGCCCGGAGGCTCCTCGAGACCATCTCGGAAGTGGCTTCTTCCCCCTTGACCGAGCCAGAAGGGTTCGCCATCTCAGCGCTCTTACCGCTCAAGGGAGTTTATTCCAAATTCGGTGAGGCGGCGCTCAAGGGGATACTCCTTGCCGCGGACGTCTTCGGGTCCGGAACTATCGAGGTGAAGCCCGTAGATACCGCCGGAGGCGGCCCCTGGGCTGAAAAGAGGATAATTGAAATTTCAACCGACGCGAGGGTCATGGGCCTTGTGGGCCCCCTTGTAAGCAAGACCGCGCAGGCGGCGGCCAAAAAGGCACAGAAAAAAAAGATACCCATAATAGTACTCTCCCAGAAGCAGGGTGTCCAGGAGACGGGCAACTATGTTTTCAGAAACTTCCTTACGCCCGCGACCCAGGCGAAATCGATCGCAACTTACGCATACGATATGCTCGAGAAAAGAAAATTTGCCGTCCTTTACCCCACCAACCGCTACGGGGTTGAGCTTGCAAGGCGCTTCAAAAAAGAGATCGAGGCCCTCGGCGGGAAGATAGTAAACGAGGTATCCTACAAGCCCGGGCAAAAAGACTTCGCAGAGGAGCTCGAGTTCCTTTTCGGCATAGAGGTCGAAGAAGAGGTAAAAGGCAGGAGATACACAAGGCGATACACCCCTACGGTCGAAATAGACGCCCTGTATATCCCGGACTACCCCGAGGCGGTGGGTCAAATCGCCCCGTACCTCGCATTCTACAGCATAAAGGAGGTGCAGCTCCTGGGCTCCAACGGCTGGAACTCCCCGAGGCTCCTGAAGCTCGCCGGGGAGTACGTGGAGGGTAGTGTATTTGTTGACGGGTTCTTCTCGGGGAGCGAGCGGCCCGGGGCAAAACAGTTCACCGAGAGGTTCACGAAGGTCTACGGCCACCCGCCCGGGGTAATAGAGGCGCAGGCCTATGATGCGGCCATGATGTTGATGGCCGCCGTAACTGACGGCGGCGGGAGCCGCGCCGATGTAAGGGATACCCTTGAAGAGTACTATGTGTTCGAGGGCGCAACTGGCCCCATACGTTTCGATTACAGTGGTGACGCGGTAAAGAGACTCTTCCTTCTAACAGTGGAGAGAAAAAAAATAGTGGAGATCTTCTGAGCCGGCGCTCGGGCATTCAGGGAGTTAAAAGGGCCGGTCTAAAGCTTCTCCCCCGGGGCTGAATTTATTGTTTGCAGAAAAATCCGTTTTAGTTTAGACTGTAAAGTTATGAAAAACGAAAGACTCAAACATTTCAAGACTCTCCTTAAAAAGAGGCTCGAGGAACTTCTAAGCGAAGCGGGAAAGGCCCTGAGCGGAATGAGCGAGTCGGTGGAGGAGCACTTCCCCGACCCCTCGGACAGGGCCTCGCTGGAGACCGACAGGAACTTCCTTTTAAGGGTAAAAGACCGTGAGCGCAAACTCATAACAAAGGTCAAGGAAGCCATTGAGAGGATAGAGGACGGGAGCTACGGCATATGCGAGATATGCGGCGAGGAAATCTCCGAAGAGAGGCTCGAGGCACGGCCCGTGACCACATACTGCATAGAGTGCAAGAAGGAAGCTGAGGCCAATGAGAGGCAGGGGCGAAATGTGTAAGCCTCCCCGGACAGAACCATGCACCCCTCTTTTAATGCCGGTCCCTCCCGCCGGCTCGAGCGCACCCCGACAAAAACAGAACCTGAAAGGTTAAGATGCCCGAGCTCAGAAAAGACCCCATAATAGGAAGATGGGTAATCATTTCAACGGACAGGGGGAAGCGTCCACATGAATTCGTGGTAACCCAGCCCGTATTGAAAAAAGGTTTCTGCCCTTTCTGCCCGGGTAACGAAAAGAGCACACCCCCTGAGATACTCGCCTACAGGACAAAACTAAGCAAGCCCAACACCCCTGACTGGAAAGTAAGGGTGGTCTCCAACAAATTCCCCGCCCTCAAGATCGAGGGGGACCTGGAAAGGGCGGGCGACGGCGTTTACGACAGGATGAACGGCATCGGGGCCCACGAGGTCATAATCGAGAGCCCGGACCACAACGCCACGCTTTCTACTTTAAGCACCGCCCAGTTCGAGGAAGTGCTCTGGGCTTACAGGGACAGGATAATAGACCTGAAGAAGGACAGCCGCCTGAGGTACATCCTCATATTCAAAAACCACGGCGAGGCCGCCGGGGCCTCCCTTGAACACTCCCACTCGCAGCTCATAGCGCTGCCCATCATACCGAAGAGGGTGGCCGAGGAGATTGACGGCTCTCTCGAGTACTTCAACTATAAGGAACGCTGTGTAATCTGCGACATCATCCGCCAGGAGCTCATGCAGGAGGTAAGACTGGTGACCGAGAACGAGGACTTCGTAGCGGTTACCCCTTACGCCCCGAAGGCCCCGTTCGAGGTGTGGATATTGCCGAAGGTCCATGAATCGAACTTCGAAAACGTCCAGAAGCACCACTTTGAAACCCTCTCAAGGCTTTTCAGCGAGGTCCTCAAGAGGATGGACAAGGTCTTGAACTACCCTCCCTATAACTTTATCCTGCATACCACGCCTCTCAAGGACGGAGGCATGCAGCACTACCACTGGCACTTCGAGATAATGCCCAAGCTCGCCAAGACAGCGGGGTTCGAATGGGGCTCCGGGTTTTATATAAACCCCACACCGCCCGAAGACGCGGCCAGTTTTTTAAGGGAGGCGAAGGTCTGATAAATAAGGCCCTCTCTCAGGACCTACGTGCTGTAAAGGGGTTTTATCTTAATTAAACTAAAACCCCTTCATGGTAGACCATGGGATACGATATCCTTACGAGAGTCATCGAGTTTACCGAGTCGGACCTCGCGATCGATTCGAGGATGGGTAAGGTCGCCGGGCTCCTGGTAAAGGAATTCCCCTTTGACTCCTGCGCAATTTACGCCTGGGACGACAAGGAAAAACTCTTCAAATTGAATGTCGCTGCGGGAAGCCGAAAAGGCCGTGTAGAGTCCTACGGGCAAAACCAGGGACTGCCGGGCCTCGCCAGAAAGACAAAGAAACATCTGGAGGCTTACAAACCGGGTCCGGAAGGCATACTGTGGCAGGAGACCGAGGACAGAGGGCTCAAGGGTTTCAAAGGCGCCTGTGTATACCCCTTGAAGGACAGGCAAAGGTGGTACGGTTTACTGTACCTCAAATCGGCCAAAAAGGTCGAGCTCTCGCCCGGGGAAAAAAAGTTGCTCGAGGTAATCTCGCGGCTCCTGGTCTCCAACTTCAAGTGCAAGCACCATTCCCAGAGCCTCAAGAAAGCGGGCACAAAGATAAAGGACATACATTCGAGGCTTACGCAGGCAGAAAAACTCATCGTCCTCGGTGAGTTGTCTGCCACCTTCGCCCATGAGATAAGGAACCCGCTTGTGAGCCTCGGGGGCTTTGCGGCGAGGCTCAAGAAAAAAATAGAGCCCGACTCCCCCTTCAATGTCTATGTCGACTATATGGTAAATGAGGTGAGGAGGCTCGAACAGATAATAAACAACATACTGCGTTACACCGAGCAGAAGGAAGCGGTCTTCGAGGGCACGGACTTGAACAACATACTCTCTGAATCGCTTGCGTTTTTCTCCGAGGTCTTCAAGAAACATGATATAGAAATAGTGGAGGGGTTTGCCCGGAAACCGCTTCGCGTTATGGCCGACAGGCACCAGCTCAAGATCGCCTTTGACAACCTCATCGCCAACGCCATACAGTCCATGGAAAAAGGGGGCAAGCTTACGGTTTCAACCTCCAGGGAAAAAAGCTGGGCCGTTGTTGACTTAACGGACAACGGTGGGGGAATAGAGCCCCGGTATATCAACAATATATTCGAACCCTTTTTTACGACCAAGAAGTACGGCACGGGACTGGGACTCGATATAACAAAGAGGATAATAACAAAACACAAGGGGCGCATAGACGTGGACAACAAGATGGGCCAGGGTGTTACATTTTCTGTTAAGCTTAGGAGGGCTTAAAAAAAACCTTGCCCTTGGGCGTCTGCCTGTTGACAGGTAAACCAAGGGGGGCTAATATTAATACCATACCACGGAGATGGCCATGAAGAAAAGGGTTCTTGTAGTAGATGATGAAGAAGGGATAAGGCTCCTCTATAAGGAAGAGCTCGAGGAGGAAGGCTGCGAGGTAACACTCGCCGCATCAGGAGAGGAAGCGATCGAAAAGCTCGAGAGCGACTCGATTGACCTCGTGCTCCTGGACATAAAGATGCCGGGCATGGACGGCGTGGAGGTGTTGCGGAAGGTCAAGGAAAAATGGAAGGACCTCCCGGTCATACTGTGCACCGCATATCCCCACTACAAGAACGAATTCGGCACATGGGCCTCGGAGGCGTATATAGTAAAATCCTCCGACCTGAGGGAATTGATAGATACGATAAAAAACATCCTCGAGATGAAACAATAGACCCTTTTATTGGTAAAAAGACCCCCCTCAAGGAGGGGGTTTTTTTTGTCTGAAAACATAAATCCCGGAGAGGACGAGATGATACTCCTGACAGGTGGGACGGGTTTTGTGGGGGGAAACCTCATTGAAGAGCTTTTAAAGGACTCAAGGAAGGTCCGGTGCCTCGTAAGGGACCCGGCCCGGGCAACGAGGCTCGGGGGACTGGGCTGCGAGCTCGCCCGGGGTGACGTAACCGACCGCTCGACCGTCATAAAAGCCATCGACGAAAAGATAGAGGCAGTTGTGCATCTCGTGGGGATAATCTCGGAGACGAGTGGGGCCTCTTTCAGGGCCGTGCATACCGAGGGCACGAGAAACGTGGTCGAGGCCTGCAACCAAAAGGGTGTAAAGAGGTACCTCCATATAAGCGCTCTCGGCACGAGGGCCGGCTCGAGGAGTGCTTACCACAGGTCAAAGTGGGAGGCCGAAGAGATAATAAGGGCATCGGGGCTCGACTACACCATATTCAGGCCCTCCATAATGTTCGGCCACGAGGACAAATTCGTCAATGTCCTGGCCTCTGTCATGAAAATTTCTCCGGTGGTAATGGTCCCTGGCAACGGTAAGAACCTCTTCCAGCCCGTCTTTGTAAAGGACGTAGCAAGGATGATGGCCTCAAGCATTGAAAAGGAAGAGGCGAAAAAGATGGTCTACGAGGTGGGAGGCCCCGAGAGGTTCACCTTTGACGGGTTGATAGATGCTATCGCGGGGGTACTCGGTAAAAGGGTCTTCAAGGTGCACGTCCCCCTGGGCCTTATGAGGCCCGGCGCCGCGGTGGCCGAGGTGTTGCTTCCCAGGCCCCCCATAACAAGGGACCAGCTCATAATGCTCGAGGAGGATAACGTAACGGACGAGTCCACTCTCGAGGAGGTCTTCGGCATAAAACCTACGGGGCTCGTCGAGGCCCTCAGGACTTACATTCGTTGAAAAACTTCCCTCAGTTACGGTAGAATGAGATAGTTATAAAGCGGGGGGGAAACGGGGGGTTACCTCAGTTGGGAGAGCGGCTGGTTCGC
>JAUVFY010000095.1 GCA_030594025.1 Deltaproteobacteria bacterium
AAGCCTCTCGATACAAGCGCTATCTTCATCTTCTTACGGCCACCACGACGATGGATTTTGCAAAGTCCACGTCCAGGTAACTGTGAAGCGGTGCCATTATATAAAGCCTTATAAGGCGCCTTAAAAATTGGTCGTTGTAGATGCGGTATATCTTTTCCACATCGAAGCCTTTCCAAAGGAGCGCCCCGCTTATCTCATCATATCTGTAAGGCGTTTTATGGTCCGAGTCCCAGAAGCGGTTGGGGTGGTGTAGATTGGGCGTGGAAACGATTATCTTGCCGCCCGGGGTTATGAAGTCGCGTAACCTCTTCAAAAACTCCATACCTTCGTTGAACTCCAAATGCTCAATAACCTCCGCCAGTATGACCACATCGAATTTTTCGTGAATTTCATCGAGGCTATAATAGTCATGCTCCTTTTCCCTGTCTATATCCATGGTCTTGTAGGTAACGCCGGTGCGTTTGTTTTTTATCCTTTCACCGAGATCCTTACCGTGCGCGCCCACATCAAGTATCTTCTCACCTCCTCCCACCTCCTCGGTAATCACGTCAAAGAGTTTCTTTTTTACCTTAAGTTTATAAACCGAAGGGAAGGCCTTTTTTATCTCCTTTCGGTGTTTGTAGAAGACACTCCAGCTGAAGTCCCCCGCCATACTATGCATGCCCCCTCTCCCACCTTGAGCGGGACCCGTTGTCCGGGATCGCCTTTTCAAGCCTTATCTGTTTAATGTCCCCTAAACGCATCGTACCAGCCGATCAATCTCCAAGTTCCGAAGCCTCGTCTACGAGCATAACCGGTATATCGTCCTTTACGGGATATACCAGCCGGCACGTGTTGCACACGATCCCGTCGCCCTTCGCGTTAATCTCAACCTCCCCCTTGCACTTAGGGCATGCGAGCACTTCCAGAAGTTCCTTGTCAACGGCCATCTTCCCCTCCAAAATTAAAAAATTAAAAAACGAAAAAAATGGGAATCCGAAAATCCTCCGAAAATCCTCCAAAAATCTTATGACAAGCTTTCTTCTTCCGTCCCGGAGACGAACTCCTTCTTACCGCCGATCCTTAGGTACTCGACCCCTCCTATCAGGCTCACGAAGACCACCACGAAGAACCACAAAAGCGAAAGTCCCAGTGCCTCCTCCTGCGTGGCCCCGACCCTTGTAAAAAGGAAGACAAAGGCCCCCTCCCTTATGCCCAGGCCGGAAAGGGATACCGGTATCATTGACACGGCGGTGGCCAGCGGTACAAACAGAAAAAAGTAACCCGTGCCGGTGTCTATGCCCAGGCCCCTGGCAAGCATGACGTAGCCCATGATCACCCCGACCTGGATTACTAGCGAGCAGAGAAATATCTTTAAAAGTATCGCACGGTGGTCCTTGTAGCTCATAAGGGCCGTGTAGAAGTTCTCTATTATTTCGTTTAGCCTTAAAAGCCTTATCCTCGTCAAAATCCTGACGAGCCATCCGTGGAGCCTCTCATCCCAGACAAAAAGGCTCACCGCGATGTACACGCCCACGAGAAGTACGAAGAACCCCGGAAGTCCGGTACCCGAGATGAACGGATATCCGGGCACAAGGGCGACTATGGTTATGGCCATGAGAGCCGTAAAGCCCGAGTACCTGTCCATGAGTATGGAGGCCGCCGTGACGTCCCCCCTTCCGGTCTTTTTGTAGAGGTAGTAGCCTTTCACAACGTCTCCGCCCACTATTGTTGGCAGGAAGTTGTTAAAGAACATCCCTATCAAGTATATGGAAAAGAGCCTCGGGTAAGGCAGTTGCACGTCCTTTTTCAACACTATGGACCACCGGAAGGTGGAGATGCCCTGTATGCCGATAAAGTACAAAGCCAGGAATAAAAAGACAAGGGGATCGAGGTTGGTTACCACGCTTAAGAAGGCCCCGAGGTCGACGGAGCTGAAAAGGAAATACAGCAGCAAAACACTCACGGCAAGTTTTAATATGGTGGCAAGTAACTTTTTTTTCATCTCCCGAGCACCTTCTTCACCACATAGATCGGTTTCTCCTGCGATTCGTGGTAGATACGGGCAAGCATCTCTCCGAGGAGCCCCAGGATAACGCATTGAAAGCCGAGTATGATGAGCAGTATCCCCAGCAGCAGAAGCGGCCTGCCCCCTATTTCCTCGCCCAGAAAGAGCTTCACGTAAGTTAAGTAAAGGGAAATTAAAAACCCGACACCCCCGAGCGCCAACCCTGCGGGTCCGAAGGCATGTATGGGACGCGTTGAAAAACTCTGCAGGAACTTAACCGTTATGAGGTCCAGAACGACCCTCAGGGTCCTGGCTATGCCGTACTTTGAGGTGCCGAAACGCCTGGGGTTGTGCCGGGTCTCCACCTCTGTAATCTCCGCACCCACCCAGCTCGCGATGGCGGGTATGAACCGGTGCATGTCGCCGTAGAGCCTTATGTTCTTTACAACCTCCGACCTGTAGGCCTTCAGCGTGCAACCGTAATCGTGCAGATAAACACCGGTTACCACCGATATGAGCCAGTTGGCGATGACAGAGGGAAGCCTCCTCGATATAAGGGGGTCCCTTCTTTTTTTCCTCCACCCGCTTACAACGTCGTAGTCGTTTATCTTCTCAAGGAGCCTGGGGATGTCGGCCGGGTCGTTCTGAAGGTCCGCGTCCATGGTTATAATGATATCGCCCTTTGCATAATTAAAACCCGCTGCAAGGGCCGCGGTCTGGCCGAAGTTCTTCCTGAAGGATATAACCACGACCTTGTCGTCCGTGGCCTGGATATCCTCCAGTATAATGAGGGAGGAATCCCTGCTCCCATCGTCCACAAAAATTATCTCGTAAGGCACGCCCAGGCCATCCAAGACATCCTTCAAGGACCTGTAAAGCTCGGGGAGGCTTTCCTCCTCCTCGTACACGGGAATTACTATGGAAAGAGATTCTTTCAAGTGTACCTCCGGTGTGAGGCGTTAAGATTTCTGGCTTCCGAAAAATTTAACCCTTTCCAGGTATTCCATCAAGCGCTGTGCCCTGAACCTTTTATCGAGGACAAAAACACAGACGGCAAGGCCCGAGCCCAGTAGTGCCCCGGCGAGCACATCGAGCGGGTAATGCACGCCCCCGTATACCCTCGACCAGGCGACTACAAAAGCGGCCGTCAGGAATGCGGCGGCCCAGGCCGGATACCTCGCCGTAAGCAATACCATAACCGCAAACACATTGGACGCATGGCTCGAAGGAAAGGAGTACGACCGTCCGCACTCGGCGAATAACCTCACACCTTCGAACGCGTGACACGGCCTGGTCCTCGCAAAAAGGTCCTTAAGTACCATTGAAGTTGCGTCACTTATAAAAAAAACGGAAAGGCCCAGCATGACGGACCATTTCATGTCCTTGCCGCCGAGGAAAAAAAATAGCGCCGCCGCTATTGCGGCGAGGCCGAGAAAGACCCCCTTTTTCGATATGACCGTGACTAGAAGGTCGAGAAACGGGGCCGTAAGGGTCGTGTTAAAGAGATGGAAGAGCCAGGTATCGATATTGACAAGAGTACTCAAACGGCTCTCCCGTCAAGCTCTTTCTGCTTTTCGATTGCCCCGACTACGTCCTCAACGCTCATCTCGTCCATGCACCTGGGCTCTACACAACTTTTTTCAAAGCACGGACTGCAATCGATGTCCTTCCTTATAACACTGTGGTCTTCACCGTAAGGGCCCGTCCTCCAGGGTGCGGTGGGGCCGAAAAGGGCAAAGACCTTTGCTCCCACGGCAGCCGCTATGTGCATGGGTCCCGAGTCCGGGGTAACGACGAACTTCGCCTTGCTCATGAGATAGGCCAGTTCCTTTAGCGTTGTCCTGCCGACAAGGTTAAGGGCCGCATCCCCTGCCAGTACGTTTATCCTCCTGGCCTCGCCCAGGTCAGCTTCGGAACCCACTATAACGGCCTTCATGCCGAACCTCTCCGTTAGAAGGGTTGTAAGCCTGGCGAACCTACGCTCGGGCCAGAGCTTTGTTTCCCATCTTGCACATGGGTTTACGATAAAAAACGGCGCCCCGGCAGTTATGCCCCCCTCGGCGAGGAGTATTTCGACCCGCTTTTTTTCCTCGTCTCCAATGTGTATCGGGGGGGCCGGGAATGTCGGCTCGTCCGGGGAAACTACCCCGCCGGCATATTTTGCAAGGTCCAGGTACCTGCACACGGCGTGCCTTTCAGGGTCATAGGGCGGGAGTTTTTCGTTCAGGGAAAATTGGCTCAACTCCCTTGCGTTGGCAAAGCCTATGCGTCTTGCTCCCCTCGAAAGTAATACCCATATCCCGCTTTTCATAAGTCCCTGGAAGTCAAGGACCATATCATAGCGTCTGCCCGCGAGGTAACGGGCGGTCTTGAGGTTTCCCGTGAAATTTCTAAGCCACCCGCGGTTTTCTACGACTATCACCTCATCGAGGAGCGGATGGTCCCTTATTATGTCGCTTGCCGCCCCCTCCACGAGCCAGTCAATCGTGGCGTCAGGGTGCCCCTTTCGAAGGACGCTCAGAGCCGGCAGGGTCTGAACCACGTCGCCTATTGACGAGAGTTTTACTATAAGTATCTTCACTTAGCCTCTTTATCCCGAAGAATCCACGTTACGGCATCGAGTATGTCCCTGGCCACAAAGTCCGGGTCTTTGTCGAGCTTTTCCTTCTCTTCGGCGCCCTTTCCCGTAAGAACGAGGACGGCCTTTGCTCCGGCCCTCTTTGCCATATAAACGTCATCGGTCTTGTCGCCGACGACAAAGGAGCGTTCAGGGTCTATACCGTGCTCCACGGCCGCCCTTTCGATTAGGCCCACCTCCGGCTTCCTGCACGGGCAGCCCTCATCCGGGCGGTGAGGACAATAGTATATACCATCAAGCCGTGCCCCATCAAGGAGCAATAGCTTCTCAAGCCTTTCATTTACGGCCCTCACATCGCTTTCGGTAAAATAACCCCTGCCAACCCCAGACTGGTTCGATACGACTATTACCTTGATACCCTCTTGGTTGAGCCTTTTTATGGCCTCCGGGGCCCCGGCGAGCAGAACCAGGTCTTCGGGGTCTGAAACGTACCCTGTGTCCTCGTTTATCGTTCCGTCCCTGTCGAGGAATACCGCGCCTTGAGCCATTACACGACCTCCCCGAGCAAACCCCTTGCCGCCTCTACCACATCCCAGGGCTTTACGGCCTCGAAGCATTCGTAATGGAAGGGCTCGGGGCACTCTCTTTTAAAGCAAGGGGAGCACTCCAGATCCTTTTTAACGACCCTTACGCGGCTTCCCACCGGGCCGGTTAGTGTCGGATCCGTCGAGCCGAAGACCGCCACCGTGGGCACCCCGAGAGCGGCCGCTATGTGCATGGGTCCCGAATCGTTCGTTATAAAGAGTTTTAATCGGCCCGCAAGGGCCATAAACTGTCTCAAATTAACCTTGCCCGCAAGGTTCAAGCACCTTACACCCACACCCGTGAGCCCCTTTTCCACCGCTTCGGCCTCCCGGGTATCTTCGAGGCCGCCGAATATCAAGGCCCCTGCCGGGAGGTCCCTTGCAAGCCCCTCAAGTGCCGCGGAAAAACGCCCTGGAGGCCACCTCTTTGCAGGACCGAAGCTCGCTCCCGGGGCGCAGCCCAGAAGGGCCTCGTCCGCTCCACTAAAACCCTTTTCCTTGAGGAAACAACGGGCCCATTCGAGCTCTTCTCGTTTAAGGCTTATTACGGGCCGCGGTTCTGCGGGGACCACACCGCCGAGCTTGTTTACAATATTCAAGTAATAATATACGTGGTGCGTTCTTTTGATATCTTCGGTAAAGGGGACAGGTTTTGTAAGAAGGAGCGTCCTCAAGTCCCTTGCATAGCCCATCCTC
>JAUVFY010000249.1 GCA_030594025.1 Deltaproteobacteria bacterium
CCCTTCTGGCCAATATGACCGAGTTCGGAAAGACCCCCTACATAACGGTTAAGGAGTTCGACGAGATGGGCTACGCGATGGTCATCTTTCCTCTTATGGCTTTGAAGGTTATGCTAAAATCGGTTAAAAAGGCCCTTATAAGGCTCAAAGAGGAGGGCACCCAGAAGGGGTTTCTGGACGAGATGTTTACGAGGAAGGAGCTTTATGAGCTCATAGGTTACGGGGATTACGAAGGGATTGACAGGAAGATAGCGGGTCTTTTCCCGAAAAAGGGAGGGGAGGGGAAATGAGCAAGGTCCTTTACAGCCCCGGTCTCGAGGGTGTTATAGCCGGCAGGTCGGCCATCTGCAAGGTGGACGAGGAAAAGGGTGAGCTCCTGTACAGGGGTTATCCCATCGAGGAGCTCGTGGAGCACTCGAGCTTCGAGGAGGTGGCGTATCTGCTGCTATACGGGGAGCTACCCGGCAAGAGCAAACTAAAAGAGTTCTGCAACGAGATAACCGATGATAGGGACCTCCCGAAGGAGGTAAAAAGGGTCATCGGGTGCCTCCCCGCGAAAACGCACCCCATGGACGTCTTAAAGGTGATAGTCGGGGTGCTGGGAAGTATCGACCCCGACGCCCAATCCAACACGGAAGAGGCAAACTTGAGGAAGGCCATAAGGCTCATAGCCAGGATACCCACCATTATAACAGCCCATTACCGCATCCTTAAGGGCGAAGAGCCGATAAGGCCGGACAAGAAGCTATCTCACGCCGGGAACTTCCTTTACATGCTAAAGGGCGTGAGGCCCGAGGATTTCGAGTCCCGGGCCCTGGACACCTCCCTTATACTCTACGCGGAGCATGAATACAACGCCTCCGCATTCGCCGCAAGGGTTACAGCTTCAACGCTCTCTGACCTCCACTCCGCGGTAGTATCCGCCATAGGCACGCTCAAAGGCCCTCTCCACGGGGGTGCTAACGAAAGGGCCATGGATATGCTCCTCAAGATAGGCGGGCCAGAAAATGCAGAAGACTGGGTCAAAAGGGCCCTTTCGAGGAAACAGAGGATAATGGGTTTCGGCCACAGGGTATATAAGAGAGAGGACCCGAGGACCGTTTATATCAAGAAGGTGGCAAAGGAACTGAGCGAAAGGGAGGGGGATATGCGCTGGTTCGAGACCGCCCGGAGGGTCGAGGCAGTGATGGCGCGTGAGAAGGACCTTCACGCCAACCTGGACTTCTACTCCGCCCCGGTCTACTACCTCCTGGGTATACCGATAGTGCTCTATACCCCCATATTTACTGCGTCAAGGGTTTCGGGCTGGTCCGCACACGTGATGGAACAGCTCGCAGCCAACAGGCTCATAAGACCGAGGTCCGAGTACACTGGCCCGGAAAGAAGGAGATTTATCCCCCTTGATGAAAGGGGTTGAAAGGGGTTTTTATTTTATGGAATACAAAGGTTTCAGACTCGAGGTAGGCGAAGTTTCGGTCCTTACACTCGACCAGCCCAGGGTAAATACCTTTTCCACACCCGTGATCGAGGATTTTATCGGGGCCCTTGAAATGCTCAAAACAAAAAACGAAGTGAAGGTCCTCGTAATAACAGGGGAAGGTAAGACCTTTCTTGCGGGGGCCGATATAAAGGAGTTATCTGGGTTCGGCCCGGAGGATGCGAAGAGGTTCGCAGAGCTGATCCACAGCTCACTTGAGCTCGTAGAAGCATTCCCAAAGCCCGTAATAGCCGCGGTAAACGGTTTTGCCCTCGGAGGGGGCTGCGAGCTTGTTCTCGCCTGTGACATCGTCATAGCGTCAGAAGCGGCAGTCTTCGGCCAGCCGGAGATAAATATCGGCATCATACCAGGGGCCGGAGGCACGCAGAGACTTCCCCCCAGGATAGGCAGAATGAGGGCAAAGGAGCTTATCTTTACCGGAAGGATGGTCCCGGCCAATGAGGCCCTGGCCATGGGGTTGATAAACAAGGTGGTACCCGGGGAAAAGCTC
>JAUVFY010000018.1 GCA_030594025.1 Deltaproteobacteria bacterium
ATCTTGAATTCCCCTGGCACTATTCCTCCTCCAGCATATCTTTTATCCTGTTAAGTATGTTTAGGGCCTCGATCGGTGTAATAGAGTCTGTATCGAGTTTTTTGAGTTCATCGTGTATGGGGTCCCATTCACCGCCAAGTAGGTTCGGCAGGTTACTCTGAAGCTTCGCGGAATCTTTACCTGGAACGCTACTCGCCCTTGTCGCGAGCCTGGGCATGCCCGCCTCGTTAAGTTCTCCCTTCTCGAGGTTTTTCAAAATCTCCGTGGCACGTCCCACTACCTCTTCGGGCAGGCCGGCGAGCCTTGCCACGTGTATACCGTAGCTTCTGTTCGTTCCCCCGGGCACTACCCTCCTTAAGAATATGACCTTGTCATTCCATTCTTTTACAACCATATTATAGTTTTTAACCCGTTGCTTTGTCAACGATAGCTCGGTTAGCTCGTGGTAGTGGGTGGCAAAAAGCGTTTTGGCCCGGGCGCCGGGCGTGTCGTGGAGGTATTCGGCCACGGCCCATGCGATACTGAGACCGTCGAAGGTGGAAGTGCCGCGCCCTATCTCATCAAGGATAACGAGGCTCCTGGAAGTGGCGTTATTAAGGATGTTTGCGGCCTCGGTCATCTCAACCATGAACGTGCTCTGGCCCCTTGAGAGGTCGTCAGACGAGCCGACCCTTGTAAATATCCTGTCCACAATACCTATGGTGGCACTCTCTGCGGGCACGAAACATCCGGTCTGGGCCATAACGCATATGAGGGCGACCTGCCTTATGTAGGTGGATTTTCCGGCCATGTTCGGCCCGGTTAAGACTATTATCTGGTCTTCTTTACAGTCGAGCCGGAGGTCGTTGGGTACGAAGGGATCTGCGCTTGCAACCTCCACGACGGGGTGTCTACCCTGTTCAATGATTATGGCGTCACCGTTGTTGATTGCGGGCTTTACGTAGTTTCTGTCTTCACTGACCCGTGCGAAAGAGCTGAGCACATCGAGGGTGGCGACCAGGGAGGCCGTCTTCTGCACCCTTTCAGTGGACTTTGCCACCTCGCAGGTTACATCCTTAAAAAGGTTTACTTCCAGTTCCTGCGCCCTCTCCTCCGCTGTGAGTATCTTTGCCTCCCATTCTTTAAGGGCCGGGGTTATGAACCTCTCAGCATTGACAAGGGTCTGTTTCCTTATGTAATCGGAAGGGACCTGAGGGAGGTTAGCTTTCGTAACCTCGATATAATAACCGAAGACCTTGTTGTAGCCCACCTTGAGGGTGTTTATGCCGGTTCTTTTTCTCTCGCTCGACTCAAGCCTCGCTATCCAGTCCTTCCCGCCGCTCCCTATGGCCCTTAGTTCGTCGAGTTCTTCACTGTAGCCGTCCTTTATGATCCCCCCCTCCCTTGTTGTTGCCGGGGGTAAGTCGTTAATGGAGGCCTCTATGAGGCTTACAGAATCTTCAACCACGTCGAGCTTATCCCCGATCGCTTTAAGTACGGGCGAGCTAAAACCCTTAAGAAGCCCTTTAATTGAAGGTATCTTTTTAAGCGAGAGTTTTAGCGATACCAGGTCCCTGGGGCTTGCTACGTTAAGTGAAACCCTTCCTATGAGCCTTTCGAGGTCGTATACACCCGTGAGGGCCTCCTCTATATCCATGCGGCCTTCCTTGTTGTCCAGGAACTCCTCGACAGCCTCCAGGCGGTTTTTTATCGGGTCCACCTCGAGCAGGGGATAGGTAAGCCAGGCCCTGAGCCTTCTACCGCCCATGGCCGTTTTTGTCCTGTCGAGGAGCCCGAGTAGTGTGGCGGACCTATCCCCTGTCCTTATGTTCTCCATAATTTCCAGGTTCCTTCTCGTGGAATGGTCCATAACAAGGTACTTGTTGGGGTAATATGGAGTGCATTTTCTCACATGGCTCAGCTCCGCCTTCTGAGTTTCCTTTACGTAGTACAGAAGCGCCCCGGCGGCCCTTATCCCCTCTTTCATGCCGCCCAATCCGAACCCATCGAGGGAGGCTAAATTAAAATGCCTGGTTAAGCGCTCTAAAGCGACCCTGTACTGGAAGTCATACTTTCCGAGGTAGGTAACGTTACGTACGGGGAGTTCTCCAAATGGCCCCTGGGCCTGTGATGCGTCCAGGGTGTCGTCGCCTGCCCGGGAGAACGCACCGGGGGAGCCCCCTTCGCTCGGGCCCGGAAGCAGGAGCTCCGAGGGGTTTATTCTTCTTATCTCGTCCAGGAGCAAGGACCTGTCGGGAAGGTCTGTTATTTCGAACTCGCCCGTTGTAACGTCCATGTATGCGAATCCAGCCCCGCTCGAGTTCCAGGAGGCTGCCGCAATAAAATTGTTGCTCTTGGAATCCAGAAGGTCTTCATCGAGGGCTATGCCAGGGGTTATCACCCTGGTTACAGCTCTGCGCACAATATCTTTTGCCTGGCCAGGGTCTTCGACCTGCTCGCAAAGGGCCACCTTGTAGCCCTCTTTTACGAGCCGCGCTATGTAGTTCTTGGAAGAATGGTAAGGTATGCCGCACATGGGGATGTCACGTTCCTTGTCCCTCGATGTGAGTGCTATGCCAAGGATGCGTGAGGCGAGCTTCGCGTCTTCAAAGAACATCTCGTAAAAATCGCCCATCCTGAAAAATACAATTGCATCGCGGTGCTGGTCCTTTATCTCCACATACTGCCTCATCGCGGGAGTGAGGTCTTTCGTCCTTGTAATATTCTTCATATTATTTATTAACTAAATACTATAACTTACTTCAAAAAAAGACTTTATACCATCCAGTTTTCCCGTTCGAAGTCCTCCGAGGGGATGTCTATGATTAAAAACCCTTTTGTTGGCCATCTCTCGAATCCCCTCACCCCGCCCTCGATTTCAATAAAAACCCGTGCCTCGTCGCCGCCTTTGACACCGAGGGTATTAAAGGGTATGCCAAGTTCAACCACGTCCTCCGATGCGATCTGAATCTCTCCCTTCCCGCCGTTAAGGGTGGCATGAGACCGCTTGTACTTGACCTCTCCGTGGACCTTTACCTGTATGGGGTGAATGAAGTTTACGTTGAAACTCCACCGGTCCTTGAACGGCCTTAGCCCCTTCAAGTAATCGAACCTGAAAAATAGGCAATCGAGGCTAAACCCATAAAGTATGCATTCAACGAAGCCCCCCTCGCCGGGCTTTTCCCTGTGCATGGCGCCTCCCACGTGCGTCCTTTCGAGCTTGCCAGCAGCGAGCCACTCGTAGTAGTTAGTGACTTCTCCGTCGAAGACCGGGTCTATAAACCCTACCGGGGGCTTTGCCGGCCTGTAGCCGCGCTCGGCGGTTATTATCGGGATGTCGAGTGAGGCCGGAGGGGCCATCTCTATGAGATGGTATACCTTTTTAAGGTGTGACCTGAAGAGCTCGTCGAACTCTGTTTCGCTCATTGAAGCGTGCTCGTCCCCGTACCACCAGAACCAGTCACTGCCTTCCGCGGCATGAATCTCCTTCCAGGCCTTTTCGATCTTTTCGTTTTTCGAAGGCTCCTCGGCTGCCTTTGGCTCTTTGGAGACGAGCGCCCTTCTGGCTTCGCCTATGAGGTCCCAGGCAGCGTTCTCCTCCGTGTGTCCTATCCACACCTTGAAGTTGTGGTTTATCCATGAGCCGGCAAAGAGCCTTGGCAGTTCGTCCGATGGGGGAAGGGTCTTAAGAAACTCGCTTACCGTGACGCAGCGGAGCTTGGGATCTTCCGAAAGCCTTGAGTAAAGGGAGACCAGAAAATCCCTCCCGTCGTTTCTGTAAGTCTCCCAGGCGTTCTCACCGTCGAGGACTAAGCTTACGAGGTGTGCTTCGGGGTCTTCAAGAAGCCCGTGTATACCGGCGAGCCTGGAGACAAAGTCGCCTGCGGCATCGTCGGGGTCCCAGCCCCCGTACTCGAACCCTATGAGGTCTGAAAGCACTCTGTCCCTGAACACTATTGAAATGGGCGCGCCGGAGGAGTTTATCGTGTAGGGGCGGTACAGGAATGCGCTTTTAGAGTTTCCTGACTTGTCCCTGAGTATCGGGGTCTTGATGGACCGGGCCAATATGTCCTCGTCGCTTGCTATCCACCTTATCCCCTCCTGCTTTAAAAGGGGCAGTATTTCCATGGACACTGAGCCCTCGGGAGGCCAGAGCCCCCGGGGGTCTTCTCCGAAGGTCTCTCTATGGAGCTCGATACCCCTTTTAATCTGCTCGAGCGCGTCGTCCGGGTTCTTAAACCTGTTTATGGGAAGCGCAATGTCAGGGGTCGCCTCCTTTGCAGAGTCGGTATCGCAAAGAAGCGGCATTATGGGGTGGTAGTAAGGTGACATGGTAAGCTCTATTATACCCCTGTCTTTCATCTCCCGGTATTTGGGCAGTATCCAGTTAATGATCTCGATCTGTTTGGCCAGGAGCTCGTTTTTTTCCCCCTCGGTGAAGTTCTTACCCTTTTCGTAAAGGGATTTCAAGAAGGGGTCCTTTTGCCTTATAGCCGGGTCTATCCACACGAGGTTAAAAAGCACCTGGAGGTCAAGCGTGTCCTGAACGGTGAAGTATCTGAGACGCCGCTCTATCTCGGCGGTGTCTGAGGAGAGGCCCCTTTTTTTAAGGAGCTCCCTGTACCCTTCAAGGGGGCGTATCATGTGTTCGTGGTTTGCCTGGAAGAAACGCTCGACTATGAACTTTTTTTCGTCAGGAGTTAACCGGGAGGCCTCTTTGAGGCTCATCGTGCGGTAGCTGTCCTTGAACCTTCCCGAACCGTACTCGTTCAGCTGTTCTATAAGGGACGGGACGAGGTTGAAGGTCTGGTGTATGTCGGGGAACTCCTCGAGGATTGCGACCATGTCATAATAGTCCTTGGTGCCGTGGAAGAGTACCCAGGGGAGTATGTATTCGTCGGTAAACGGGTCTTTATACAGGGGCTGGTGCATGTGCCAGAAAAAGGCGATGTTTAGTCTCCTCTCCATGGCTCATTTCTTTTCTTTCCCGTCCAGCGCGAAGACCTCGAGGGTCCCTTTGGCTGTTACAAGAAAGATTTTTCCTTCATGGACTGCCCCTTGCGAAGCGGCGGCCCCGTCAAGTTTTTTTACCCACAGCGGTGTTCCGTCGCTCAAGCGGAAGGCTTCAATGTTACCCTTCATCTTCTTGAATACACCGAACCCAAGCGGGTTTGTCTCGTAATTGGTAAGCAGATAAAGGTGCTCCCCTTTCACGAACAGGGTGTAAGACTCGCCGCTCGTAACAGGGGTTTTCCAGAGCACCGTACCCGTTGAAAGGTCAAAGGCCATGACCTCATCCTTTCCAGCAACGAATATCCTCATGAAGGGGGTTCTTTGGCCTTCTGCGTTCCGGTCCTCGGCGGTGAAATCTACCGCCTTCGTCATACGGTAATCTTTCTTCCGGGTACCGGTATATCTGTCAATCTTGACAAGCGCCCCACTGTCGTTTATCACGTAGACATGGTCGTTGGATATAAAAGGTGACCTGAAGGTACCGTAGCTTAAAATGGGTTCATCCATGACCTTGGTTTCCCAGAGCTCCCTTCCCGTTTCGGCTTTAAGGCTCACGAGGTAACCGTCGTGGAAAAACAGATAAAGCCTGTCATCTGCCAGGACCGGGGAATTACGGAACATGGGGTAGACCGTTTCCAAGGCAGTCCGGCCGTAACCCCACAGCTTCTCGCCGGTAGTTACAGAGAGTGCATAGACTTTCATGTCTGCGGAGTTGAAATAGACCGTGTCACCCGAGAACAACGCGGATGACAATATCTCGGAGCGGGCCTGGTAGCGCCAGAGTTCCTCGCCGCCGGACCGTTGCACACAGTGAAAGACCCCTCCCTTTGTACCGAAGCATACCGTGTTGCCCTGCACCGCCGCCGGAGCCTCAACAGGTGAGGAGGTTTTGAAGTTCCATAGTGTATCGCCGGAATCGAAGGAAATGGCATAAAGGCCCTTTTTTGAGCCCACGTACAGAATGCCGTCGTAGAGGACGGGCGTGGAGAGGCCCTCGGAGTGTACCTTCTTCTTCCAGACAAGGCTGTAGGGAGAATCCGGGAGGTCAAGTTTTTTTCTGGGCTCCTCCTTCGTCCCGCTCGAGTAGGAAAACATGTTCTTCAATTTATTGACGGGTGCTGCAACCGTTTCCCCGACGGTGGAACACCCTGAAAAGACAAAGGGTATAAGGAGAAAGAGTATACTAACGAAGGACCTTTTCAAGCAACTTCCTGGCATTTTCCTTTACCTCCTCGAAATCCGCCTCTGTGAGGCCTGCGCCCAGCGCGACCTTCAAGGCCTCTTCTTCTGTTATGAGTTCATCCGGTTCGTGGGCATCGGTATTTATTATAAGGCCCACACCGTAGTTTTTGGCCATGGCTGCCACGTGGCCGTTTGCAAGGCAATGTCCCTTCCTGCTCGTAATCTCAAAGAGGACCGAATTTTTGGCTGCGAGCCTGCATTCTTCTTCGGTTACAAGCCCCGGATGTGAAAGTACTTCGACACCGGCCTTTATAGCCGCCATGTTCGTTCCCGTAGGGACGGGCTCGACCATGGTCTCCCCGTGGCAGACAACGACCTTCGCTCCGAGCCTCCTTGCTTCCCTGGTCATCTCTGCTATAAGCTCCGGCCGTATATGGGTGAGCTCAATTCCCGGCACCACCGGGAGGTCGTTTTTGGAATCGAGTGTTGCGCAAAACCTTTTTATCTGCTCGAGGAGTATTTCCATATTGGAGGCGTCCGCGTGGTCGGTTAAGGCGAGGGCCTTGTAACCCACAGAGGCGGCCCTGTTTACGAGCTCCGAAGGCAGAAGGGCCCCGTCGCTAAGAAGCGTATGGGTGTGGAAATCAATCATAAAACAAAGGCTCCTGAAATTACGTAATCCTCTTTCATTAGCTGGTCGAAAAATGACCGGAATATCTTCACTATCACCTCATCATCCCCTTTGAAAGTGAACAAGGGTTCGTCGTGTTTGAGCTTGAGGGCTTTTTTGAAGGAGGCCGTCCGCTCTCGGTCGAGCTCCCTGCCCCCCCCGTATATGTGGAGCACCGGAATCCTCCTCCTGGACAGTAAGTTTTTCTTTGTGTCCACAAGGTGGGGGATCTCCTCTGAGCTACGCTCGTCCCACAGGAGCACGAGTCCTATAAGGTTGGTGGAAAAGGCCTTTAAAAGGGGTCCCATGGAACGGGACGTGGGCACGGAAAAGAACACCACGTCCAGGCCCCCGTAGAGCTTCAAGGCCCCCATCTCACCGATGTAACCCTCGTTGGCATTATGTGATGAAGCTATCTTGGGATTGATGATAAAGCCGGGAAGCCCCTTGCAGGCATAAAAGAAGTTTTTCGAAATTTCAGGGGAAGCTGAGGCGATGAAGATTTTTCCGAAGTTTACGTTCAACATGTCGGCCCAACGGCTTATGATCTTTTCCTTTATCTTTATGGCCTGCGTGGGGGTCACAAGTTCCTTTGAAAGGGCTTTGCCCTTTTTCGCCTTCTTTACCTCCCCAATGATGCCCCTGTTTTTGAGGTTGAGGATGGTGGAATATACTTCATAGTCCGGGGAAGAACAGTGGCCCACAAGGTCCGCGGTCCCTGGATAGAAGTCCAACAGGAACAGTATCTCGTAAATAATAGGCTTGAGACCCTTGGGTAAGGTGGAGGTATCGACCCTTGTCTTTAAAAGGGCGGTCTCTGCTGGGTAAAGATGTTTCGCCTTTTCTAATTCGTCTATCTGCCTCATGCCCTCCATGAGGAGGTTCCCGGTGGTGGACCTTATACGCTGGGGGCAGTGTACGGGCTTAGGGTGAAAGGCGAAGGTGCCTTCTTTCCAGCGAAGCAGCCTGAAAAGGGCCTTTTCTTTCTCTATCTGGTCGACGGCGGCATTGTAGATATTGCCGTCCTTTATGTATACGGTCCCCGCAGACCCCCCCGAAGTAATCTTGAGTTCGCCCTCTTTTTTGTTCAGGTGGAGTATCTGGAGAAGATCGGCGAGTGACATCTGTGAAAGGCTCCCCTCTATCTCCTTCGTGCCAATGGAACTCATTCCCTCCTGGGTTAAGAGCAAACTCTGCTTAAGCTTCTCTACGAGCTCCTCTGGCTTATAGGGTCTTTTGAGGAAGATGTCCTTGCCTATCCTGAACCCCTCAACTTCTTCATCCCTGTCGGATAAAAACAGGAACGGGACGTTGGAGGTATTGGGATTGTTTGTGAGTATTTTAAAGAGCTTTTCCCCGTTAATTACAGGCAGTTCCAGATCCACTATTATAAAGGAGGGGGTGTTTTTGAGGCACTGCTCCATCACCCGGGCGCCGTCGCCGGCGGTGACCAGCCCATAACCTTTGTCCATGAGCTTGCCCGAAACTGTCTCCAGTTCCCTGATATCCTTTAGCGCCAGCAGTATAGTGTTTTCAACCATTATCAGAGTTGCTCCTGAAGCGAGTAATCCATCTGGAATTTCATTACCAGTCCCTCGACCAGGTAAGGATCAGAGGTATGAAAGCAGTGATGGGAACCTCCCCATGCCTCCCTGCAGATAATGCCGTAAGAGACGTCCTCGTTTAAAAAGAAGGTGAAAAGGGTCTCTCTGATGCGGCGGTCTTTAAGGGATATGGTCGTGATTGAGTCCGCCTGGGTCGTCTCCTCCTCATCACCGGCCCCTATAAGGAAAGTCTTCGTGGCAGTAGTCCCCAGCGAGGCAACGAGCTTTTTTACGGGCAATTCGGGTCTTATGCTTTGCACACCCATAAAGAGTATGCCCTTTTTCTGGGGGCTCCTTTTGATGTCCCGGATTATTACTTCGTTTATCCTGTCCAGTAACGTCTCGTCTTCTTCCTCCGAAACGTCCATATCGAAGGTGGAATATTCGGAGGAGTCCGTGCCTATGCCGGACAACGACTCCACTATCTCCCAGAAGAGTTTGTCCTTGAGGTTGTGCTTTTCCCACGGGGAGTCTTTCTTCTCCGTTACTCGCTTCAACGCCACTCCGACGAGTTCCCCGAACCCATTGGCGTCCCTCGGGAAGGTGGCCTGGGAAAATATTATCGATGCGTAGGGTTCACCCTTCGTTGTAATGAACTCAAGGGCCTTGGCGAGCTTTCTTATGGTAATGAGGGAGCCGAAATAATCGGTCTGGGGAAGAATGATGATTATCCTTTTGTCCTCGACCATCCCCACCACGTCGCAGGTCCTCACAACCTCGAGGATGGCGCCGACCAGCTTCTTAATAAACTCCAGTATTTCGCCCTTGTCCTGCATGGGTTTGTCGTCTTTAAACCTGTCCACGTGAAGGATCACTATGGAATAGGATGAGCCGTACCTTTCTGAACGGGCGGTCTCGATCTTGCCGAACTCGTTCATGAAATAAGAGTCATAAAACTTGCTTTTGAAGAGCCCTTTAGACTCGTCAAGGAGCGAGAAGCGTCTGGTCGTTTTTGTTCCTTTTTCAGCAGGATTCATATCTATAATTGTTCCTACAGGAGAGTCCCAAGGCTGGTCTTCCGCGGGGGAAAAGGCAACTACATCTTGTACTTGCCGAAGGCCTCGGGCGAGAGTTTCTCCAGCAACTCGGACCATTTCTTGGAGTCCATTCTCTCCTGGCCCGCCTCGCTACGGAGGTCTATCTTCTTTGATTTCTCGAGCACTTTGGTGTGGACGAAAATCGGCGAACGGGTCCTGAGGGCCAGGGCGATGGCATCGCTCGGCCTGGCATCTATCTTGAAACAATTTGAGTCCTTCGTCTCTATATGGATGGTCGCATAGTAGACGTTGTCCTTCAGGTCGCCCACCTCGATCTTCTGAACGTTAACCTCCATGCGATTGAGCATCTCCTTCATCAGGTCATGGGTCATGGGCCTGGGGAACTGTATCTTTTCAAGCTCCATCGCTATGGCGCTGGCCTCGAGCAATCCTATCCATATGGGAAGGGCGTACTTCTCTTCGTTATCCTTGAGTATTACTATCGGCGCATTTGTGAGGGGATCTATGGCAAGTCCGAAGACCTTCATCTCTAACAGCATAAAAGACTCCTTTCAATGGGTACGGCCCGCAAAGAATTTGAATAGGCCTGTGTTATTAGTACCTCTATAATACTGCCCGCAAGGGCCAGCTCACCCGGAAAGTTAACGACCCTGTTGCAGGGGGTCCTGCCTGTGAGTTCGTCTTCGGAGGCCTTGCTCCTGCCTTCGACAAGTACCTCCACGGTCTTGCCCTCAAGGGCCTTGTTCTTTTTTATGGTTATCTGTTTTTGTTCCGCCTGGAGTACCTCGAGCCTCCGGGACCTTACATCCGGAGGGACCTGGTCCGTGAACTTGGCGGCAAGGGTCCCGGGCCTTGGTGAATATTTGAAAGAAAAAATACTGTCGAACTCCACAACTTTAACCACCTCCATCGTGGCCTCGAAGTCCCTTTCCTCTTCACCGGGGAAGCCCACTATTATGTCCGTTGAAATGGAGGTCCCGGGATACAATCTTTTTAAAAGGAATACCTTCTCGAGGTATTCATCCGCGGTATATCCCCTTTTCATCCTCTCGAGGACCTTATCGGAGCCCGATTGAACGGGCAGATGTATGTTCCGGCAGAGTTTTCTCTCCGCGCTGAACAGCTCTAAGAGCTCCATGGAGATATCCTTTGGATGGGAGGTAATGAACCTCACCCTCTCGATGCCCTCTACGCGGCATACGCTCGTTAAAAGCTCTGGAAAGGATACGTCCCCGCCGCCGGAAGTGCCGTAGGAGTTAACGTTCTGGCCTAAAAGCGTTACCTCCTTTGTTCCCCCACTAGCGAGCGTTTTCACCTCTTCGAGGATCTCCGGGCTCGGCCTGCTTACCTCGCTTCCCCTCACGTACGGTACGATGCAATAAGAGCAGAAGTTATTACACCCGCGCATGATGCTTACAAAGCTCTTTACCTTTTTTACATCCCGGAGGCGGGGGCGGTATTCGCCGCTCGATATTGTGGCAGAGAGTTCATTTGCAACGACCCGGGCACCTTTTGTGGAGACCTCTTTTAACAGGGCGTCGACTCTGTGGATGTTCTGGGTCCCGATGACCAGGTCCAGGTGGGGTATCCTTTTTAAGAGGCGTTGGCCTTCCTGCTGGGCCACACAGCCGCTTATGCCGATAATGAGGTCGGGGTTTTTCTTTTTAAGGGCCTTGAGCCGGCCCAGAGTGCTGTAGACCTTCTGTTCCGCTTTTTCCCTTATGCTGCACGTGTTTAGTATTATCAGGTCGGCATCTTCTGGTTCATCGGTTTTCTGGAAGTCTATTTCATTGAGGAAGGCAAAGAGCCTTTCGGAGTCGTCCTCGTTCATCTGACAGCCGAAGGTTTCGATATATACGTCTTTTCCCTTTCCCGAAACCCTTTCCATAATGGATATTTTAATGTTTTAGGTCTCAGTTAGTCAAGTTATTTCATGTGTTTCAAGAGCTCTCCCCTCTTGGGTTTTACCACCCAGGCGCCGGGTTGCTTGAACTTTCGGGAGAGATCTTCACCCACTTTGTTTGCCTCGGCCCTGGTCTTGAAAAACCCTACCCTCACCCTGTGCCATTTCACGCCGTTCAGGGTGACTTCGGTAACGTAGCTGGTGTAGCCTGCGGACCTTACGGTCTTGGCGAAGTTAATGGCCTCTTTTTTCTGTGAGAATGACGCAACGTTAACGACCCAGGGCTTAAAGACCACTTTTTCAGGGGCCTTCTTGGGGGGCGGCGACTTTTTAACGAAGGGTTTCGGAGCCTCAGGGGGCGGGAGAGCCGGCTTTGGCACCGGTTCGGGCTCGACCACCTCCATAGGCGCTACGGTAGGCCCTTCGGATACCTCGATCTTGATTCTCTTTGATATTGCCTCGGGTTCAGCTTCGGGCTCCTCGCCGCCATAGTAAAAAATGGCCGCACCCGTGCCGATAAGTATTAATACTATCAGTAAAATGATAGTAACGTTTTTATTCAATCCACTACCTCCTCGGGAGCTCCGTATTTGTTGAAATATGGGTCCCTAGATAACTTATAACAGCGACATTGCCTTGTCAAACAAAAACCACCTGGAACTTGTTTAAGCGGGTATTCTACGGACTTTAAGATATATGCGTACAGGGGCCTCAGGGGACAAAAAAACCCCCGCTCCGCGGGGGCTTTCTGTAGACCTTTTTTTGTCGGATTAACTTTATGTTATGAAAAAGCCCTTGGATGCAGGGGTTCTGGTGTCCATGTTCCTGCCCCTGTTGATGTGGTCGTCTATCTCGGCTGCGCAGCCTATCATCCTGCCGAAAAGGAAGGTGGTGAAAGCCGCGCTTTCTACGTCACTCCCGGAGATCTTCCCCTCCACGAACGGTGCCCAGACCATCTTTAGAAGTATCACGGCTATTACAGCGTCCACGTTAACACAATAGACGTTCGCGCTCACCTTGGCCTCGAAGAGCGTTTGGACGAGTTTCCCGTAAAAGTCGAGGAATATGTTGTATATCCCCTTTTCCTCGAATAGTGAGCTCACAAACCTCTCCCTGGGGTCGTAGTTTACGGGTTTCCCCTTGAAGACCGGGTGGTTTATGCAGGGGATCTTCATGTAGTCGATATTGCCGATCGCCTTTTGCTCTGCCTTGTAGCCCCGGTACCAGGCGGAGTACTCATCGGCGATGGTCTTGAGGTCAATCCCGTGCGCCTTATCGGCCGGGTCCTTAAGCCCCTTGTCCCTGAAACGGTCGATTAGGAAGGCTATCGCCTCGTAGCCGTTTCCACCGTGGGCAAAGCCCGTGTGGGTCAAGAACCCCACGAAGGCCTTATTAATCTGGACCCTGGCAGGGTCTTCCGGGCCGTCGGCGCTTACACCGCCTTTGCTCCCCTGCGCCGAGATTGTCCCCGGGCCGTTCGATATTATGAGGCCCAGGAGCATGGAGAACTCGAAAAGCTCCTCCTCCGTGGGTCTCCTGCCGATAAGGGCCAGGAAGGCGGTCTCGGTGAAGCTCCAGCCCCTTACGAGGTCCTCATTTTTAATACCGCAGAAGCTGTCCTCGGTGTGCCTTTTAGCGGGCACGCTGCATCCGACGATGGCGGAGAATATCCTCGAGTACCAGGGAAGAGCCGTTATCGTGACCGTTGATATGGCCTTTCTCATTATGGACTGCCACCCGAGGGTCATCCAGATGGCAGAAAGCAGAGCATCCGCAGAGGGTTTGGACCCGGAGGCTTCCTTTACGAAGCTAATGAATACGGACTTCCCCCCGCGTTCTTCTACGGCCTTGAGCATCAGTCCGCCGAGCCTGTCGCCCTCCCCGGCCTTAAAAGCGCTTTTTTCTTCGGGAGTAAGGCCTGCGAGTATTTTCGAGTAGTCGAAGTCATCGGTGCCGGTCATGAGCCCGGAGAGCTGAAACTTTTCAAGCAAGATGTTCGATATGTCAATCGCTTTTTTAGCGTACCCTTTTCCCATAATGGATATTGCGGCGGAAATGGACGTGTTAGGGGAGTTCCCGGCCTTTCTCGCGGCCTCGGCCGCTACCTCCGCCGCCTCTCCGTACTGGTTTACATATACGTTCAAGGCGATGTTGGC
>JAUVFY010000136.1 GCA_030594025.1 Deltaproteobacteria bacterium
CGGCTTCCGTGATGGGGCACCTTCAGGACGTCCGCCTTCATGTCCCTCGTAGTAATGAGCTCTTCTGCCACCGCTCCTATGTCCCCGGTAAAGAGGAAACTCCTGGTCCCGTAGGAGAGTCTTATAACGAGGGAGTTGTTGTTAGTGTCCAGCGGTGGGCCGTTTTCAGTGGGGTGGAGGAACTCCACCTCCACGCCGTTTATAACCCTCTTCTCGGTCGCACCGTTGACAATAAGGACCCTCGCACCGGAGGTTTTAATGGCATTCCCGAGCCCTCCGAGCCCGCCATAGCCGCCCGCAATGCCTCCCCAGTTGCCCCCCTCGCCGTTCCACCAGAACTCTGCGGGGCTGAAGTTCCCGGCTATAAACTCAAGCCCGCCCATGTGGTCCTTCTGGGGATGGCTCAATACGATGTAGTCGATCTTCTTTATCCTGTTGGTCCAGAGGAACGGGGCAACGACCATCTCACCGGTATCGAACCCGGACCTGTAGGTGTCGCCGCCGTCTATGAGCATGGTCTTCCTTTGGCCCCAACCGTCAGGGGGGAATTCCACGAGGGCCGAGTCCCCCTGGCCCACGCTTATAAAGCTCACCCTCAGGTCCCGGTCCCAGAGACCCCTCAAGTGCCAGTACCCGAGGTCCACAAAAATGGTCAAAATAAGGGCTGGGACCACGTACATGGCAATGCGCCTTTTTTTTATTTCCCTCAGACAAACGATAAGGAGGTAAAAGAGTATAATCTCAAAGACCGTCGGTCGTGAGACCCACACGGACGAGCCGGGAAGGCCCGCAAAGAAACTTAACGCCCTTACCGTCGCGCCGATAAAAGCGTCCGAGACGTTAAGCATCAAAAGCGAAAGCCCCTCCCACAGGGGGAGAACGAAAGCGCTTACGAGCCCCAGGGGCACCGCGACAAAACCCACGAGGGGGATTGAAAAGAGGTTCGTTACGAAACCCGCAATGGAGACCCTGTGGAAGTGGTATGCGAGTATCGGCGCGGTGCCGACGATGGCGGCCACGGTTAAAACAAATATAAGCCTGGGCTTCTCGGCGAACCTCCTCCTCCATACAACCGAAGCGGTCTCGTCTTCTTCTTCTCCTTTTTCAAAGTACGCCCTTATCCCGGGCACGAGGTAAACAATCGCAAGGACCGCGGCAAAGGTTAGCTGAAATGAGGCGTCCCACAAAGCGCCCGGGTATATGATGAGTATCAAAAGGGCGGCAAGGGCGAGCGTGTTAAATAGTTCCTTTTCCCTGCCGATGAGCATGGTAAAGACGAATGCACTGACCATTATGACGGCCCTCTGGGTGGGCAGCGAAAAGCCCGCTATGGCCGCGTAGAGGAGGACCGGGACCATGGCAGAGACCAGGGCGAGCTTTCTTACGTTAACGGCGAGCATAAGATGCTCGCTCCTCTTTAAAAGCCAGACAATCACGATATAGGCCATATAGGCCACAAGACCCACGTGGAGCCCGGAGATGGCCAGTATGTGGGCCGCGCCGGCCTTAATAAAGACCTCTTTTTTATCCTCCGGTATGCCGGATCTTTCCCCTATTATGAGGGCCTTTAATATGCCCGGGTTTTCAAGGTCCGCGGAATCGATAAGTTTTCTGATTCTATCCCTCCAGGCCTCTATATGCCTTAAAGGACCTTTGCCCTCACCTATCCTGACGATAAAACCCTCTTTTACGTAACCGGTAACGTAAACTTGCCTTCTCGCGAGCCACCACTCGTAGTCGAAACCACCGGGGTTTCCGAAGTTACGGGGCTCTTTAAGCCTGGCCATAAATAAAATTCGGTCTCCCCTTTTGAGCCCGTCGAGAGAGCCCTCGACCGTAAGGAGCACCCGTCCTGTAACGGCTTGCGAGGGGCGGTTTATTCTGAGGTCGCCCGGGGTATCATGCGAAAGGGGGCTTTCAGGGCCTTTCTGGAAATCCGTCTCCGCGCGCACCGCGTCCACATAAAGCCTTACGTGGCCGTCCCTTACCTCGGGTAGAGTTGATACGACCCCCTCGACCCTTAAACCCAGGGGGCCCTGTTTTTCAACGTAGTTCACTATGTGCTCGGGTGGAATGTGAGGGCTTGCAACGGGTAGGATAAAGAGTGCGCCGAGGAAAAAAAAGGGAGGGAGAATTAAAAAGGGCCTGAACTGCCAGCCCCTTTTTATTGCAATCAAAACCGGGATAACAGAAAGGACGAGAAGGGCTGAGACGAGCCCGTAGCCGAAACTTACCCTTTCGGAGACGACCATGCCGAGGATGAAGGATATGACCGGCGCTACAAGGGGACGCATCAAAGCCCTTTTAATTTAGTTATTGACAGCCTGCCGGGGGAAGGGGGGGGAACGCGGGTCCGTGACCCTTCTATAGAGAGTTTCCCCCGGTCAACTCTTGTTTTATCGTACGTGCGAGTTTTTTCGTTATGCCAGGCACCTTTATAAGCTCCTCTATGTCAGCACCGGCTATCGTTTTCAGGTCCCCGAAACGTTCGAATAAAAGGGACCTTTTCTTAGCCCCTATGCCCGGTATGCGCTCGAGCGCCGACGCTATTGTTTTACCCCTGAGCCTCCTGTGGTAGGTTATGGCGAAGCGGTGCACCTCGTCTCTTATCCTCCTTAGAAAAAGGTCTGAGCCTGTGCCCTCCTTCAACCATATGGGGTCCTTTACGTTCGGGAGGTATACCCTTTCGCCCTTTAGGGCAACTCCGGCCTCGGCCCTCTCCTTTGCAAGCGCCGCCAGAGAAGGGCCCCTTATCTTGAGCTCATCCATGACCCTCGTAGCGATACTCAGCTGGCCCTTTCCTCCGTCCACGAGTACCAGGTCCGGGGGCGGGGGGGGCGGCGGGCCCTCTTTTTTACCGTATCTTCTTAGGAGCACCTCGTACATCATCGCATAATCGTCGGGCTCCTCGACGGTTTTAATTCTAAAAAGCCTGTAACGGGACTTGTCGGGACGACCGTTAGAGAAGGTGACCATAGCGCCCACGGCCTGCTTTCCTCCGATATTGGAGATGTCGAAGGCCTCTATGGTCCCGGGGAGTTCCTTCAGGCGGAGCCTTTTCTTAAGCTCCACGATAACGTTTTCCATTCCGTGCTCTGCCACCTTTTCTCTTTTCTTCAACGCCTCGCGTGCATTCGCCTCTGCCATGGTGACGAGTTTCCGCTTCTGCCCCCTCCCGGGCTTAACGACGGCCACCTTTTTACCCTTCCTGTCCGTGAGCCAGTCGCTTATAACTTTTACGTCCTCAACTGCCACGGGGAGGAGCACCTCGTCGGGGATGTAGCGCTCTGGCCTGTAGAACTGGCTTAAAAACGACGAGAAGACTTCCTCGTCCGGGAGTTGTACGTGGTGGAAGGGGAAGTCCCTTGCGCCGGTTAGCCTTCCGCCCCTAATGAAAAGGGCCTGTATGACGATGGACCCGTTCTTTCTTGCCGCCGCGAAGACGTCCTGGTCCTTGAGGACTCCGGATACGACCTTTTGCTCCTCGAGTGTGGCCTCTATGGATGCTATCTGGTCCCTTAATTTTGCGGCCTTTTCGTACTCCCTCGCGGCGGAGGCCTCGAGCATCTTCTTTTTGAGTTTTTTTCCTAGCTCCCTGTTCCTTCCCTCGAGGAACATTATCGCCCCCTCGACGAGCTCCCGGTAGTCCTTTTCCGAGACGAGCCCTACAGCCGGTGCGGTGCACAGGCCGAGCTGGTAATCGAGACATGGCCTTACCCTGTTACGGAACTCGTGGGGGGTGCAAACGCAGAGCGGGAATATGCGGCGCAGGTACTTTACCGTGTCTCTAACCATCCGGGCAGAGGCGTAGGGGCCGAAGTACCTGGCCCCGTCCCTTTTTATGCGCCTGGTTACGATTATGCGGGGGAATTTTTCGTTCGTGGTTATCTTTATAGAGACGTAGGTCTTCGAGTCCTTCAGGCGAATGTTATAACGGGGCTTGTGCTTTTTTAGCAGAGTATCTTCGAGTATCAGGGCCTCTTTTTCGTTCGTCGTGACTATGTAGTCTATGTCCTCGACCTTCCTGGCAAGGTACTTAACGGCATACCTGGCGTCGCCTTTCCCCAGGAAGTAAGAGCGCACCCGGGTCCTAAGATTTTTGGCCTTGCCGATGTAGATTACCTCCTCCTTACTTTTCATCAGGTATACGCCGGGGGAGGCGGGAAGTGTCGAGAGTTTTTCTTCGATGTCCATAAGAAATTTTTATCAAGTTTACTGTAAAGTTTCAATTA
>JAUVFY010000217.1 GCA_030594025.1 Deltaproteobacteria bacterium
TCCAGGGAAGTCCGGGCCAGCTCAAGACAAGACCTGGGCACCCAGCTCGAAAGGGAAGGCCTTTATCTCATAGAGGCGAGGCCCAAGGGTCTTGGCTCCTATGCCTTGCGTATTACCTGGCATAAAAAGGTCAAGCCCGGGGAGTTCCTCACCTTCAACCAGGGTCTTGTGGCCCTTTTAAAGGCCGGCATGCCCGTTTTAGAGTGCTTTGACACGCTTTTGCACAGGAGCCTGAACCCCCATTTTTCAGATGCCGTAGTGGAGACGGTTCGTGAGATACAGGGCGGACAGTCCATATCAGAGGCCATGAAGAAACGGCCTGATGTCTTTCCACCGCTGTACACGGCCTCCATAAGCGCAGGCGAGAGGACCGGAGACCTCATCCCGGCAATCAACAGCTACATCGAGTACCTTAGAAGGACCGAGGCCATAAAGAAGAGGGTCGTGTCCTCGGTGACGTACCCTGCGATTCTCGTCGCCGTGAGTATTCTGGTATTGGTCTTTCTCGTTACCTATGTAGTGCCGACCTTCGCCAAGATGTATCTTGATTCAGGTGCAGAGCTTCCCCTTTCCACGAGGGCCCTTATAGCCGTAACGATGCTGGTAAAAAATAATTTCTGGACCTCGCTGCTGGCCGTTTTTGCATTAGCTCTGGGGCTCAGGTATTTTTTGAGAACCGAGACCGGCAGGGCGTACCTTGACAGAGTAAAGCTGGCCTTTCCCAGGCTCGGGGAGATATACAGAGAGTATGCGGTCGCCAAGTTTTCGAGGACCCTCGGCATGGTACTTAACTCAGGCATACCGATCATACCGTCGCTGGAGATGACGAGGGGGGTACTCAATAACATAGTTCTGGAAAGCAAATTGGACAGGGTAATAATGAGGGCTAAGGAGGGCGAGAGTGTGACGAACGCCATGGCGGAGGTGGACCTTATGCCAGAGGTTTCACTGAGGATGCTGGCCGTAGGCGAGAGGTCCGCGAGCCTTCCAGCGATCCTCAAGGACATCGCTGATTTCCACGACGGAGAGGTTGACTACAGGGTGCAGATAATTACGAACCTCATTGAACCCGCGCTTATGATTATAATGGGCCTGGTTATCGGCACGATCGTGGTGCTTCTGTATTTACCCATATTTATGCTCGGGCAGACGATATAAAGGGGGGGATAAGGATGAAGATACCCGCAGCCAAGGACCTGGGACGGATATTCGTTGACAGGGGCTTTTTGTCAGAGCTGGACCTTGAAAGGGCCGTTACGATGTCCAGGCTCGAGAATATAAGAATCGGACAGGCCTGCATGAGGCTGGGGCTTATAAACGAGCGCCAGTTCGCCGAGGCCATCGCCGAGCAGTACGGGCTCGAACTCATCGACCTCAGAGACGCTGGAATAGACGAAGGGGCGTTGAATCTAGTCCCTGTGGACCTGCTTCACAGGTCAAAGGTCATACCGGTAAGGAAGAATGGGGCCACAATACTGGCAACCGTCGACCCAACGGAGATTCTGCTCATCGACGAGATAGAGAGGATGATCGAGGAGGGCGGAGGCACAGTCGGAAAGGTTGCCGTGGCCGTTGAAAAGGACATAGAAAGGCTTCTGAGCCGCGGGGGAGGGGCCAAGAGGATACTCGAAGAGGCGGCCGAAGGCTTTGACCTCGATGCGCTCAAGGTCGCCGAAGACTCCGAAGACGTGCTTTCCATAGAGAAGATATCAGAGTATTCAAGCCCCGTTGTAAAACTTGTGGATACCACGATATACGATTCTTTGACCAAAAGGGCGAGTGACATTCACCTTGAGTCCACCGAAGAAGGTCTTGTGGTGAAGTACAGGCTCGACGGTATGCTGCACAGGGTCATGGGGCCCATAGACAAGAAGTTCCAGGCGAGCATAATCTCAAGGGTAAAGGTCATGAGCGAGCTCGACATATCCGAAAGGAGGATACCCCAGGACGGGAGGTTCAAGATAAGGTTCAAAGACAAGACGATTGATTTCAGGGTATCGATAATGCCCAGCATACACGGAGAGGATGCGGTCATACGAGTGCTTGACAAGGAGCACATAACCAGTGAGTTCCGTGACCTGAGGCTCGATGTGCTGGGCTTCGGCACGAAGGCCGTGCGCCACCTGAGGAGGATGATATGGGAGCCTTACGGGATGATGCTCGTCACAGGGCCCACCGGAAGCGGCAAGACAACGACCCTCTATGCAGCAGTAAGCGAGATAAACACCGGTAAAGACAAGATAGTAACCATAGAGGACCCCGTGGAGTACGAGCTCAAGGGGGTTATCCAGATACCGGTGAACGAGAAAAAGGGTCTCACCTTCGCAAGGGGACTGAGGTCCATACTCAGGCACGACCCGGACAAGATAATGGTCGGAGAGATACGCGACCCGGAGACCGCTCA
>JAUVFY010000070.1 GCA_030594025.1 Deltaproteobacteria bacterium
ATGTTACAGAGTATGCCCTCCGGGTCCCTTGGAGGGCTGGGGGGAAGGCCGAAGCTTTTACGGGAATCCGCGTGGATTTTTTCAACGTGGGTTCTAACTGAATTAAAATCCTCCCTTATGCATTCGACGCAAACTCCCAGTGCGTCGGATATGGTTTTTGACTCCCTATCGCAGAAAAGACACTTCGCCACGGGTAATCTCCAGACACGGACCAACAAGAGGGCCGGGGGCCGAATCCTGGGCTCCCGGAGGGTAAAGGGACAGCGGTTATAATTTTAAGGGCGTGAAATGGCGACCGGTAAAACGGTTCCCTTGCCAGGTCTACCGTTTTTTCTCTTTTTCTCTTTTTTTCTTTTTCACTATTTTTGTTTCTTTAACTTTAGCTCAAAGCTCAAGGGATTTTATCCTCTCGAGAACACCCTCTCTTATTGCCACGGGCTTCGGCAGGTCCCTCACGATGCGCCCCTTTTCAATAAGCGGGACTATGAGCTCTTCCCAGAGCCCACCGCATTCGCATTCGCAGTGCTCCCTCTCTTCGACCATGGGGACGAGCCTTCGCCTTGCGCAGCCGGTGCAAACGAGTATGTCTTTGGCCCCGCCCCATTTGCCGCGCTTTGCAAAGGGCCTTCCCTCTATCTCCATTATGTCCATCGAGTAGTCCACAACAGGGGCGTTGCTTATGGAAGTGCCCACGCCGAAGGCGTCCACGATGGGTTTCAGCTCGATTACCTCTTTTTCGTCGAGCCCTCCGCTCGCAAAGAGTTTTACTTCTTTAAAACCCCTCAGGTCGAGCTCCCAGCGGACCTCCTTGAATATCTGCAAGAAGTTACCCCGCCTCGAGCCCGGGGTATCGAGCCTTACGGCATAGAGCTTGCCTTCCATCGCCTCGGCGACCCTTATGGATTCGAACTTCTCGTCGTTGAAGGTGTCCACGAGGGCGACCCTCTTTTCCTTCTTGTCGACCACTTCGTCAAAGGCCTTTGCAGCCTCGACCGTGTCACCGAGGACGAGTATCAGCGCATGGGGCATAGTGCCCATGGGGTCCACCTCAAGGAGCTCCGCGCTCACTATTACGGCAACACCATCGCATCCGCCTATGAAAGCGGCCCTCTCTATCATGGGGGCTATGACCGGGTGCATGCGCCTTGCGCCGAAGCTTACGACCATCCTGTCCCCCGCGGCCAGCCTCATCCGTGCGGACTTCGTGGCCACCCCAGAGGCCTGGCATATGAGGCCCAGCATGGCCGTTTCAAAGACACAGAACTCCTGGTACATGCCCTCTATCTCCATTACGGGCTCAAAGGGCCTGAATATCTCGCCCTCGTTAAGCGAGCGTATGGAGACCTTCTTGCCCTCCATGAGCCGGGCGACCTCTTCCGTACCGGCGAATACCCCCCACGCCCAGCCCTCGGGCAGCGTCTTTGCAAAGAACTCCGCCCTCACCCGCTTATCGACGCCCTTTTTCTTTAGTATCTCGAGGGTGCGGGCGAAGTATACGTCCGTAACCCTCCCGGTCTTCATCTCCTCGGGGTCTGCGATATGAAACGTCCTGTCCTCCATTCCCTGTCCTCCATTCATTAAAAGTTTGGCGGAAGATTCAAGATACATTAAAATCTAATGCCTGCGGAGCGAATTGTCAAGCAGAGTCTAAAGCGCCAGGTCTGCCGTGCGCGGCATTCACGAGCTCGCCCCGTTCCCCCTTTGAAAAGAGAAGTAAGACCATGCCGAGGACAAGTATCGAAGAGCCCGCTATGACGAACCAGATGCCCGGGTCCCTGTTTATCGTTATGATTGCATAGGGTTTCGTTACATAGCCCACGAGTCTTATGGTACTGCCCGCGAGTGTTACCGAGGCGCCGGGCCGAGCTATGCTCAAAAAGGCCCTCTCACCGCCCCCGGTAACTATCTCCTGGACCGCGATGTCGGTGTAAAGGGAACCGAGGGAAAACCCCTTATTGCCAGGGCCTTTAAATGTGCCGCCGAAGTTAACGCTTTTTCTCGCCCCTTCGACCTCGAGGACGAGCCCGGTGGGCACGTTGCCGTGGTCTGCGTGGTAGAAGACCGTGCCCTTGTATATGAGGGGGTCGTTTATCTCTATCATGTCCGAAAGTAACACTTTATCCACTTCGAGGAGCGTAACAAAGGTCCTGACAGAGGTGAGCTCGCCCGTGGGCGAATAACCTGTCGCGACGTCGTCGAGGCGTATTAGTAGGGACTTTGTATGGGGCACGACTACCGGCTCACCTTTAACCAGTATATTCCCGGGGCTCCTGAAACCGTACGTGCTGCCAAGGAGGTGTCCGAGGAGGGCGACGAGGAAACCCACGTGAACGATGTGAGGGAAGAACGAGCGCAGGGGGCTTTTGCGCTTTACGACCCCGATAAGCCTGTCCACGGTGCAGGCGGCGGTGTTAAGGGCGAACAGAAAAATCAAGACCACGAGTATGAATATCCAGAGGCTCAAGCCAGGGTCCTTAATGCCCGCGGTGAAGAGCCACGGCAGGAGTATCGCCCGGTCGAGGGCCTGGAAGACCTCCGGGTTCCGTATGCAGACGACCGAGCCCCAAGCGGCGTCAATGCATATTAGCGTTGCAAGTATAACGGTAAGACCCGTGGAAGAAAAAAAGCCCCAAATGCGCTTCATAGAGTGCCGCCCCCCTCCCCCCTCTTTCCCGTGTGATTTCAAAGCCCCTGTATGCATGAGATCCCCTTAAAGACTTAAAAGATATACGCAGAGCCTTTTTCTGTCAAGTGCTATAGGCGCCTTGAACCCCTGGTCCTTAACGGCTATAATCTACCATTGTGGGTACATTAAAACTATACATACTGGCCACAAGGCCGCAGTTTTTCGCGGGCATAATCCTGCCGGTGACCCTCGGGGCCTCGGCGGCCTGGCATTACTCTTCTGCCTTCGCCCCGGGCCTTTTCGCCCTGTCGCTCGTTGCCGGGGTCCTCTACCATGCGGGCATAAACGTCCTTAACGATTACTTCGACCACCTTAACGGCTCGGATGAGATAAACAGGACCCCGATTACACCCTTTACCGGGGGCTCCAGGATGATACAACGCGGGCTCATGACCCCCGGTGAAACGCTTCTTTTCGGCTGCGCCCTCCTCGTCGGAGGGAGCCTCGTGGGGCTCTACCTCGCGTACACGGTCGGCCTCGTCCTCGTCCTCGTGGGGCTCGTGGGGCTCTTTTCCGGGATCTTTTACTCCGCCCCTCCGCTCTTCTTAGCCGGGAGGGGCCTGGGTGAGCTACTCGTGGGCCTTAACTTCGGGGTCTTCAGTGTAGCCGGCTCGTACTACGTACATACCGGGGGGTTCCGGTGGGAGGTGGTTTTAATCTCCCTTCCGCTTTCTTTTCTCATAGCGGCCATCCTTTACATAAACGAGTTCCCGGACTACGAGGCCGACAGGCTCTCGGGCAAGCATAACATGGTCGTCCGCCTGGGACCGGAAAAGGCGCGCTGGGGCATGGTGGCCATACTCGGGGGGGCTTACCTGAGCCTTATCCTGGGAACGGCCGTAGGCTCGCTCACACCCGTCTCTCTCATAGCCCTCGTATCTGTCGGGTTCGGCTGGAAGGGGGCGGCCGGGCTCATGAGGGAATATAGAGGCGGCCATCGGCTCGTCCCTTCGATAAAATCCATCATCTGGGCCCACCTCTCGGCCGGGGTGCTCCTGGTTACCGCAAACCTACTTTAAAAAACTTTAAAAAACTTTAAAAATTTGAAAATCTAAAAATTTAAAAAAAGTATCGACAAATGTAAATCTTATGCTACAATCAATCTAAGATTATCCAGCCTTAAGGTAAAAAGGTAAAAAGGCGTTATGTTGAGAGGATTCGTCATTGCCATAATCCTCCTCACCTTTGCCTTTCACACCACGACACACTCCAGGAACATCCACCCGGAAAAGCTCTACCAGAGGGCCTGGTGCGCAGATGCAGGAGGCGTAACCGAATACGCGCTCGAAGACAGGACGAGGGTCGACTGTCTTACGGACGAGTACGCCGTTGAGGTGGACTTCGCGGCGAAGTGGGCCGAGGCAGTGGGCCAGGCCCTTTACTACGGGCTCGCGACCGGCAGGAAGCCGGCCGTCCTTCTCATAATCGAAAGGCCCGCCGACAAAAAACACCTGGAGCGCATAAGGGCCCTTACGGAAAAGACGGGCTTAACCGTGTGGACGATTTCACCGGAGGACCTCGGCACTGCCGTAACGTCGGGGCCCGCCTCTAAAATGGATAAACCTTCTGCTTCCCCCTGAAGACACACATCCCCGACAGGAAAAAACTTTAAACCAGCACCTTTGATGATGCCGTCAGGACATATCCGTACGGAGGGTGGAGGCCGTCGGCGTCATGGCAATCCGTTCGCAAATAAAAAGATGCGCCGTTATCGTTCTTTTATGCCTTGTCCTGCCCTCGTGTGCCGGCTGGAGTCAAAGGGACAAGGCCTATATGGGCACTTACCTCGCCCTCTCCACGATCGACGCCGTACAGACGGCCAATACGGACCAGGAATTAAATCCTATTTTCCGCGGCACGGACGGCGGCCCTGATATGACATGGGTGGTGAGCGGAAAGTTGGTAAGCGCCGGGGTAGTGCTTCTCATGGCTAACCGGTTTCCAGCGTTAAGGGCCAGGCTTCTTACCGGGGCAATCATGTTCCAGGGAGGGGCGGTTATCTATAACTGGTAGAAAACGGGTGAGCCGTCTCCGCCCCCCGCCCCCCGCGCCCCTATAATTCCAGAAAAACTTTACCCGCCCCTTTGGTTGACAAAGTCCACTACTAAGGGGAGAGGTTTTCACGTAAAAAAAGGGGGCTCTAGGGGCCCCCTTTTTTTACTTTAGAGTGCTTATAATGTTTTCAATGTATCTTAGCGTTTTTTAACGTTTTTTACCTTTTTTATAGTTTTTACCTTAAGGCTTCTATCTTCTCTTTCAAGGCCTCTGGAGAAGGGATCTCTTTTACAAAGGCGAGCTTGCCGCATAAGTCCCCTTCTCCCTTCGGCAAACCCATTGACTCACTGTAGCCTCAGGAAAGAGCCGCAGGCCCCCTTATGAAAAAACGCTCGTCTCTGGCACGGCGGCGGCCCCCTGTGCTTTTAATCCTCCTCGACAACGGGCAGGCCCATCGAGACGGCGGGTGATTCTTCCTTGAGGGTCTTAAATACCAGTATTGCCTCCAGTATCAACCATATCTCAAGGAGGAATATCCCTGAGCCGATGGTTACGAGGAGCCAGTTCGACTGGGCGATGAAGTTTGAGAGGTTCAGGAGCATGGCCCATGCGGTGATTGTGAGCATGAAGACCATGGGTAAAAGGGTATAGTAGACGGGTTTATTCAACCTGAAAAGATACATCGTGACGGCGAGTAAGGCGAGCCCGGCGAGGAGCTGGTTAACGGTCCCGAAAAGGGGCCACATGATAAGACCCCCCTTTCCGCCGTTAATCATGCTCAGGCCGAAGGCACTCACTACGGCAACACTCGTTGCGAGGTAGCGGTTCTTGAAGATGTCGATATTATAGTCCTCGGCGAGCTCTGTTACGACGTACCTCTGTATCCTCGTTGCCGAATCGAGGGTCGTCGCGGCGAAGCTTATGACCAGCACGGCCACTATGGCCGAGCCCACCTCGTGCGAGATGCCCACGGCGCCCATGAAAGAGGCCCCGCCCTCGACAAAGGCGCCCACCTTCGCCCCCAGCCCCTTGGCCGCATCCCAGCTCGCGTAGTGGGAGTTCCATGCGGCGGCCGTTGCGAACCCGGCCGTGCAGGCGAGTATGGCCATCGTCGAGAGCACGCCCTCGCCGAGCATCGAGCCGTAGCCTATGAACTTCATGTCCTTTTCGCTGTCGAGCTGCTTTACCGTGGTCCCTGAGGATACGAGGCTGTGGAACCCGGAGATCGCGCCGCAGGCAATCGTTATGAAAAGGAAAGGTATGAGAAGCGGAGCGCCCACGGGGTTGGGGTTAACGGCCGGGGCCACCATCTCTGGCCTTGCGATGAAAAGGCCTAAATAAAGGAGCCCGAGGCCCACGAAGAGCTGATGGGAGTTTATGTAGTCCCTGGGCTGCAAGAGCACCCACACTGGAAGGATGGAGGCGATGTAGGCGTATACGAGAAGTAAAACCACCCACGTGAGTATCTCGTTACCCATTACAAAGGCGGGTATCTTCACGGGCACGAAAGTCCCTATGTATATGAAGAGATAGAGGAGCGTAAGGGCGCTAAGAGAGGCAAGGAGCGTATTCCCGGACTTCCTGTAGATGTAAATACCGAGTGTTATGGCGATGGGTATCTCTATCCAGACGGGCAAAACGGTCGCCGGGTAGTCTATGAAGAGTACCGCTATGACGAGGGCAAAGACCGCAAGCACTATAAGGAGGGCAAAGAATATAAGGAGCAGAAAAAGAGTCCGGGCCCTGGGCCCTATGAGCTCCCTCGTGACCTCTCCTATGGACTTGCCCCTGTGCCTCGCGCTCACGACAAGGGCCCCGAAGTCATGCACCGCACCCATGAATATCGAGCCCAGCACAACCCACAAGAGGGCCGGAAGCCAGCCCCAGAAAACCGCGATAGCCGGGCCCACTATCGGGGCGGCCCCTGCGATGGAGGTAAAGTGGTGTCCGAAGAGGATG
>JAUVFY010000227.1 GCA_030594025.1 Deltaproteobacteria bacterium
ACCCACCGTTCGAAAGCGAATGCCGCGGCCCGGGGCGCTGCGGCTTGACACTTCAGTTAATACGGTTAAAGGATCCGGCCGGGACTACACTCCGGCCGGATATGTTTTGTCAGACATGGCGTATTATATCTTAGAAGGCTGCATAGAATGCGGGGTGTGCATTCCCGAGTGCCCGGACGGGGCGATAAGCGAAGCCAGCCCCTTTATTATCGACCCCGGGCTATGCACCGAGTGCGGTGCATGCGCCGAGGTCTGCCCCGTAGACGTATGCGTGCCCGTACCCCAGGTACCCAAGAAGGCGGGCACGGGTTAACCCCGCCTGGAAGGAGAAAAACCCTTGAGCAAGATCACTATCTGGTTCATAAAGTGCGCGCTGGTCTATCTGACCATCGCAACCCTCCTGGGAATACACATGGCAATGTCCGGCCCCATGTACCCTTACATGCCCATGCACGTGCATCTGAACCTCCTCGGCTGGATGTCGATGATGATATTCGGCGTGGCCTACCACATATTGCCGAGGTTCAGCGGGAAGCCGCTCTGGAGCGACAGGATGTCGGTATGGCATCTGTGGCTCGCGAACATAGGGCTCGTGGGGATGAGCGCGGGCTGGGTCGCGGTGGGGCTCGCAGAGGGCCGGAGCCTGCTCATAGTATTTTCCATCGTTCAGGGTGTGGCGGTTTTACTCTTCGTGGTGAACATGTTCAAGACCATAAAGGCCGCCCCGACCCCCGTAAGACCCACTGGAGGTTAAGACCATGAAAATAACAAAGGAGATGTCCATCGGCGAGGTGCTCGAAAAATACCCCGCCACAGAGAAGGTATTCATGAAGTACTTCGGAAGCGGCTGCTTCACGTGCCCGGGGGCAAAGATGGAGGACATAGCCTTCGGCGCTACGATGCACGGGGTGGACGCGGACACAGTTGTAAAGGAGCTTAACGAGGCGGCCGAGGAAGGGGCAGGAGAGGGGCCAGCGGAGGCGACAACCGAGGAGGCCGGCTGAGAGAGATGAACGACAAGGAGAAGATAACCGAGGAGATGGTCGTAAACGACGCCATAAGGCTCTATCCCGCGACCGTGGAGGTCTTCACCCGGTTCAATATAGACTCTTGCTGCGGCGGGGCCGTGAGCATCAGTGAGGCCGCAAGACGCGACGGCGTGCCCCTCGAAGAGCTCTTAAAGGCCCTGAACGAGACCGCAGCCGGCGCCGGTTAAAAATTTCAGCCCGGGTAACAAGAAAAAAAGTCCTCGAAGCCTTGAAGGGGGTTTTAATTTAACCACGATGTATGCAAGTAGCCAGAATCAACCCGGGTAACAAGAAAAAAAGTCCTCGAAGCCTTGAAGGGGGTTTTAATTTAACCACGATGTATGCAAGTAGCCAGAATCAGCTCGGATAACAAGAAAAAAAGTCCTCGAAGCTCTAAAGGGCGTTTTTTAATTTAACCAGGAGGTCTGCAAATTGGCGGAAACAGCTCAGGTAACAAGAGAAAAAGTCCTTGAAACATTAGGCAATGTTTTGGACCCGGAACTGGGTAAAGACCTCGTCTCTCTGAACATGATAAAAGACGTCCGCGTAATAGGCAATAAGGTGGCCTTCACGCTCGAGCTCACGAGCGGGGCCTGCCCGATGAAAAAGGAGATAGAGGACGCGGCAAGGAATGCCGTGGCCGCGATACCCGGGGTAGAGGAAGTGAGGGTAGAGCCCAAGACAAAGGCCAAGCCCGAGGACATCTTCAAGCACAGAAAACCCATCCCCGGCGTTAAGCACACGATAGCCGTTGCCAGCGGCAAGGGCGGCGTGGGTAAATCCACGGTCTCTGTGAACCTCGCCCTGGCGCTTAAGAAGACCGGCGCAAAGGTGGATATCCTCGATATCGACATATACGGGCCCAGTATCCCCAAGATGATGGGCGCCACGGGGCCCCTCCCGTCCACCCCGGACGAGAGGCTCATACCCCTTGCAAGCCACGGTATAAAGTTAGTAAGCGTGGGTTTTATCCTGGACGAGGAGACACCTCTCATATGGAGGGGCCCCCTTGTAATGCAGCTGGTTCAGCAGTTCCTCAAGGGCGTTGAATGGACGGACCTCGACTACCTTGTTATAGACCTCCCTCCGGGAACGGGCGATGCCCAGCTAACTCTCGTCCAGACCATACCCCTATCGGGCTCTGTAATCGTTACCACCCCGCAGGACGTGGCCCTCATAGACGCGAGGAGGGCCATTAGGATGTTCGGCGAGGTACAGGTGCCTATTTTAGGGATAATCGAGAACATGAGCTTTTTCGTATGTCCCCACTG
>JAUVFY010000176.1 GCA_030594025.1 Deltaproteobacteria bacterium
ATCTCCCTGTACCTGGCCTGGCCCGGGAGCCATACCTCGATGTCATATGTCTTTGCGGCGGAAAAACCCATGTCCCCGGTGCAGAGCACCACGACCCTGTAGTGGAGCCCCAGCCGCTTCAGGACCTCCTCGGCATCTGCGGTGAGCTTTTCCAGCTCGTCGTAGGAGGCCTCGGGGGTCGAGAACTTTACGAGCTCCACCTTGTTGAACTGGTGCTGCCTTATAAGGCCCTTTACGTCCCGGCCGTAAGAGCCGGCCTCCTTCCTGAAGCACGGCGTATAAGCCGTATAGTTAAGCGGCAAGTCTTCTTCGGCGAGTATCTCGTCACGGTGGACGTTTGTGACCGGGACCTCGGCCGTGGGCACCAGGTAGTGGTCCCACTCCTCTATCTTGAACTGGTCTTCTCTGAACTTCGGGAGCTGTCCCGTGCCCACGAAGCACTCCTCCTTTACCATGAACGGCGGAAGGAGTTCCGTGTAGCCGTGCTCCTTTGTATGCAGGTCGAGCATAAAATTAGTGAGCGCCCTTTCAAGTAACGCGCCAGCGCCCTTCATGAGCGAAAACCGTGCCCCGGCGAGCTTCCCCGCCCTCTCGAAATCGATTATCCCGAGCCTCTCGCCTATCACTATGTGCTCCCTGGGCTCGAAGGGGAACTCGGGCTTTTCACCGAACGTCCTTACGACCGGGTTTTCGGTCTCGTCCTTTCCCATCGGTACCGACGGGTGAGGGAGGTTCGGGATATTCAGTAAAAACTCTTTTAACTCCTCCTCGCACGTTGTGACCTCCTGGTCAAGGGCCTTTATCTTCGAAGAGACCTCCTGCATCTCGCTTACGAGCTCGCCCGCGTCCTTCTTCTCTTTCTTCAGCCGTCCCACCTCCTCGCTGACGGCGTTTCTTCTCTGCCGCAGGGCCTCGACCTCCTGGAGGAGCCTTCGTCTTTCAATATCGAGGGATTTGACCTTCTTGAGGTCTATCGTCTCGCCCCTCGTAGCGAGCCTTTTTTCGGCCTCTTCAAGGTTCTCTCTTATGTACTTTATGTCGAGCATAATCTCATTTACAGGTGTTAGCGGACCTCCCGGCTACTTCCCCTTCCACCTCTTGAAAAGCTCGTTTTCTATTCCGAGGGTGTCGAGGACCTTACCCACAACGAAGTCCACCATCTCATCGAGGGACTTCGGATGGTGGTAAAAGCCGGGCATTGCCGGAAGCACGGTGACCCCCATCCGGGCCAGCTTGAGCATGTTTTCTATATGGATGGCGCTGAGCGGGGTCTCCCTGGGCACGACGACGAGCCGGGCCTTCTCCTTTATCACGCAGTCCGCAGCCCTCTCTATGAGGTTTCCCGATATCCCGGCTGCGACCCTTGCGAGGGTGCCCATGGAGCAGGGGCATATTATCATCGCATGCGGCAGGCAAGAGCCGCTTGCAAGGGGGGAAGCTATGTCATCGTATGGGGTATAGCGAAGCTCGCCCCGACCGGCGGCCCCGGCGGCCCCCCCGGCCCCCCTTCGGCCCTTGTTTTCCAGGTAGCCTGAGACGGCCCTTGCGACACCCTTTCCCTTCAGGGTTTTTAACTTGAGGGAAAGTTCGTCCTCGAGGATAAGAAAACCAGAAGGGGAGATGATAAGATCCACATCATCCCCCCTCGTTAAAAGCTCCTCTATGAGCCTAATGCCGTATATGGCGCCGCTTGCGCCGGTAAGGGCGACTATATAAGCTGCCAAGAACTACTCCTTGACCTTTATTGTCGCGTAGAAGGCCCTGTCCCCCCTGGAGACGAGGAACAGTATGATATCGTCCTTGAGCACGGCCTTGATGATTTTGTTGTACTCTTCAACGTTCGTAACGGGCTTCCTGTTTATCTCCCTTACGGTGTCTCCGCGCCTGAGACCCGCCTCTGCGGCCGGGCTCCCGCGCTTGACCGCGCTTATGAGCACGCCTTCCGTGTCCTCGATTCCCAGCTTTTCGGCTATCTCAGGGGTTATAGATTGAACCGCGAGGCCCAGCTTCTCCTCGACCTTGCCCAGCTCTTCCGGGGCCTCCGCTACTTCCTCGCGTTTTTCAGCAACCGTTATGAAGAGTGTTTTCTCTTTACCGTCCCTTACGACCTTTACCTCGACCTTCTTGCCCGGGGGAACCGAAGCGACCGTTCTGGGCAGGTCGTTTACTTCGTCGATTTTCTTGCCGTCGAACTCGACGATGATATCGCCGGGCTCGATGCCCGCCTCTTCAGCGGGGTCTCCCGGCATGACCGAGCTTACGAGCGCACCCACCGACTCTTCAAGGCCGAAGGATTCGGCCAGCTCGGTGGTCACCTCCTGGATGCTTACCCCGATCCATCCCCTGGTGACCTTGCCTTTTTCCTTAAGCTGGACAAGTACTTCCTTTACCATGTTTACGGGTATGGCGAAACCGATGCCCTGGCCGCCGGCTATGATGGCGGTATTCACGCCCACGACCTCGCCCATGAGGTTAAAGAGCGGCCCACCCGAATTGCCGGGGTTAATGGACGCGTCGGTCTGGATGAAGTTGTCGTAGGGGCCCGCGCCTATTACTCGACCCTTCTGGCTCACGATGCCCGCCGTAACAGTGCCGCCGAGCCCGAAGGGGTTTCCGATGGCCACCACCCACTCACCGACCCTGAGCTTGTCAGAGTCGCCGAGGACCACCGTGTGGAACTCCATGCCCTCGGGATCGATCTTTAAAAGGGCTATGTCAAGGTTCGCGTCCTTGCCCACGACCTCGGCCTCGTAATCTTCGTGCTTATTGTTTGAAAGGGTAACGATTATCTCCGTGGCACCTTCGATAACGTGGTGGTTGGTGATGATGTAGCCCTCCTTGTTCAGTATAAACCCGGAACCCAGGCTCTGCCTTTTAAACTCCCGCTCGGGCTCGCCGAAGAACTTGCGTAACTCGTCACCGAAGAAATCCTCGAACGGGCCCGGGGGGGCGGGGAAGGGTACCATGGACCTTTCCTTTACAACCCTTGTCGTGGATATGTTGACAACGGCGGGGCTGAGCCTCTCGGCGATGTCCGCGAAGGACTGCGGG
>JAUVFY010000253.1 GCA_030594025.1 Deltaproteobacteria bacterium
AGTAAGGCCGTTTATTACGGGCACCGTGGAGTACCCGGCGTACTCCTCGATTATCTCGTGGCCGAAGGTCCTCATAACCACACCGTCCACGTAGCCGGACATCACCCGTGCGGTGTCCTTTATTGGCTCGCCCCTTCCTATCTGGGAGTCGCCGTGGCTTATGAATATCGTATCGCCGCCGAGCTGGAACATGGCCGCCTCAAAGGACACACGGGTCCGTGTCGAGGGTTTCTCGAATATGAGGCCCAGGACCCTTCCCCGGAGCGGCTTGTGGGGTATGCCCCTCAGGGCACGCTCCTTTAAGAATACCGCCCTCTCGATGAGCCCGTCTATCTCGTCCTTTTTAAGGTCCGCTATCGTAAGGAGGTTCATTTGAATCTTCAGTCCATGACTGTTCAGTCCATGACTGTGCTGTCCATGACCGTCCTGTCCTTGACCGTCCCGGGGTTTCAGTTTTAAAACATGGTTTATACCACATCTTCAAGAGGTTTTCCACAAAGAACGACTTGTTTTTAAGGGGGTTCGGGGTGGTTTCCTCAGGGGGATGAAAAAGGGACTAAGGGCTCTTTGAGCGTATCGCCTTTGCGCGCTCTTCCAAGACCTCCGCCTCTTCGGTTCTGCCGGTCTTCCTGTAAAACTGCGCCATGTTCTCGATTACGTACAGCAAGTCCGGGTTGTCGGGTCCGAGGGCCTTTTCCCTTATCTCGAGGGAGCGGAGGAAAAGGGGCTCTGCCTTTTCGAGCCTTGCCAGGAGGAAGTACAGTAACGCCAGGTTATTCAATGTGACGGCAACGTTAAGGTGGTCCGGACCGAGCGACCTTTCGCCTATCTTAAGGGCCCTCAGGTAAAGGGGCTCGGCCTTCTCGTACTCGTCGTTTTCCCTGTAGAGTTCCGCTAAGTTATTGAGTGTAAGGGCCACGTCCGGGTGGTCTTCGCCCACCGTACCTTCGAGTTTATCGAGGGCATTTCTATAAAAAATTTCGGCCTCCTCGAATTTACCCGTGGCGCTGTAAAGTCCGGCCAGGTTTATCATGGATTTTGCGAGCTTGTACTGGTCGGGCATGAAGGTGGTCTCCAATATCTCGATGGCCCGGATGTAGAGCGGCTCTGCCCTGGCGTATTCACCGCGTACGCTGTAGAGTTCCGCTAAGTTATTGAGGGTTATGGCCACGAGGGGGTGGTCAGGGCCGAGATAATTTACCCTTATGGCAAAGGCCCTGCCGTACAGGGGTTCGGCAAGGGAGTAATCCCCCCGGGAGCGGTAGAGCTCGGCCAGGTTGTTGAGGGTTATCGCCAGGGCCGGGTGTGCAGGGCCGAGGGTCTCTTCTCTTATCTTGAGGGCCCTCAGGTAAATGGGCTCTGCCTTCTCGTACTCGCCCATGGCGCTGTATATGCCAGCTAAGTTATTGAGGGATTGCGCGACGTTCAGGTGGTTCGGGCCGAAGTTTTTTTCGGCCATAACGAGCGCATCTTCCGCGAACACGACCGCCTCCGGGTAACGGCCCTGCTGGTAAAGGTTTACCGCCCTGGTATTCAACCCGTTCCAGGTCGCTGTGGGGTCATGTGCGCAGGCAAAGAGGGAGAGGGAAAGGATGAATGTTGTAAGAAGGGTTTTCAAGGATGGGCTCACCTATGGAGTATTCTCAATTATTTTTTGGTCGAGCACCATTGACACGGCCTCTTTAAGGTTCTCCCGTGCTTCCTCCAGGGTCGCCCCCTGTGTATTCGCCCCGGGCAACTCCTCGACGTAGCCTATCCACCAGTTATCTTCCTTCTCAAAGACCGCTGTAAATTGATTTTTCATGTAGCACCTTTTGGGGTTTTTTCAATCTCCTTATCTCCCACTTACTTATATTCCTCGAAAACCCCCTTCAATACCGTAAGCATCTCGTCAACCTCA
>JAUVFY010000061.1 GCA_030594025.1 Deltaproteobacteria bacterium
GAGCCGAATTTAATTATTTTTCCTTAATCCAATATCCAAAAGACAAAACTTATGGAGCCCATGACCGGGATTGAACCGGTGACCTCTTCCTTACCAAGGAAGTGCTCTACCGACTGAGCTACATGGGCGCCGGCAGATTATTGTTGAAGGGTCCCGGTCTTGTTAAACCCGGATTACCGGCAAATTATGAATCCGATCCCCCTTGGTACCCCCCTTAGTACCCATCTTACTGAATAATGCACTGGGACCAGCTCACTGCCCTCCTGGAAACCTCGTATATGGAGCGGGTGATGGGGATCGAACCCACGCATCCAGCTTGGAAGGCTGGAGTTCTACCACTGAACTACACCCGCAAAAGCTGTTTTAATTTAAAAAGCACCGCCTTAATTTAAAAAGCACCGCGGGTTATCTCTGGTGGAGAGGGGAGGATTCGAACCTCCGAAGGCTGAGCCAGCAGATTTACAGTCTGCCCCCTTTGGCCGCTCGGGAACCTCTCCGCCGCGCTTTCTCTAAATAAAAGACCTCGAAACGCCGTCCGGCGCCCGGATTTATCTGGAGCTGGCGATGGGATTCGAACCCGCAACCTGCTGATTACAAATCAGCTGCTCTACCATTGAGCTACGCCAGCTTGAAACACCCAGATTATTTTAAGGAAATTTAATCGAGTGGAATTTTATATTTATAAAACAACTCCAACATGTTGTCAAGGTCTTTTTGGGATTTTTTCAGGGAGTCATGCTGCCCATTTTTTCAGAGTTTTCTCCGGGTGCCGGAAAGGTTTGCAATGGCCGGTCCGGGCAGGGAAAAAAGGGAGCTTTTAACCGGCCCCCTCTCCGGCCAGCCCGCTCATCAGGTAGCCCTCTATAAACGGGTCGATCCCGCCGTCAAGGACCGAGTCAACGTTTCCCACCTCTATGCCTGTCCGATGGTCTTTTACGAGCCTGTAAGGCTGGAGCACGTAGGAGCGTATCTGGCTCCCCCAGGCTATCTCACGCTTCTCCTTGTGCAGGGCCTCCATCTTTTCCTCTTCTTCCTCGAGTTTCAGCTCATACAGACGGGCCTTCAGTATCTTCATGGCCGTGGCCCTGTTTTTGTGCTGGCTCCTCTCGTTCTGGCACTGAACGACTATGCCCGTGGGAAGGTGGGTTATGCGCACAGCGGAATCTGTCTTGTTTACGTGCTGGCCGCCGGCACCGCTGGCCCGGTAGGTGTCCACCCTGAGGTCCGGCTCGTTAATCTCTATCGCCACGTCCTCTTCCACCTCCGGGTAGACAAACACCGACGCAAAGGAGGTATGCCTCCTCTTCGCGGCATCAAAGGGGGAGATCCTGACGAGCCTGTGCACGCCCGCCTCTGCCTTGAGGTACCCGTAGGCGAACTCCCCTGTAACTGTAAATGTAACGCTTTTAAGGCCAGCCTCCTCGCCGGGCTGGTAATCGACTATCTCGGTGGAGTAGTTACTGTTCTCCGCCCACCTCAGATACATCCTAAGAAGCATATCGGACCAGTCCTGGGCCTCGGTCCCCCCGGCACCGGGATGGATTGATACGATTGCGTTGAGCCTGTCCCTTTTGCCGCTGAGCATCCTCTGAACCTCAACGGCTTTAAGGGCCTGCCTTGCCATGGCAAGCTTCTCTTGGGCCTCATCCGCTGCATGGGCGTCTTTTTCTTCCTCGGCCAGGGTTGCCAGCACCTCAGCGTCCTCAATAAACACCTCGATGTCGTCGACGGACTTGATGGAGGCCTCAAGCTGGGCCTTCCTCTTCATGAGCTTCTGGGCGAGCTCCTGGTCCTCCCAGAGGACCGGATCAGAGGCACGTTCCTCTATCTGTTTAAGTTCCTTTAACTTCGATTCCGGGTCAAAGAAAACCCCTTGTCTCTTCGAACTTTGCCCTGGTCTCCTTCAAGGCCTCTTTAATCTCTTCAAACATCCTCTAAAACCTCCCTGAAAATGAAAGTCACATATGAAAAACCGGTTTAATCTCACCTAATCTCGCCGTGCCCTCCTGCGGAACCTCGAAATGATGAAAATGCACGATACAGCGATGCAAAGGAAGGGGAAAAAGTCTCCCTTCCTGGAATAAAAACCGGGCGGCCCCTGCCTCAGCCGGACCTCGGCGGTAAGGGTCGCTTCCGTAAAGAGCTCGCTCTTTACCGTGGGCCTGCCCACGGGGTCCACTATGGCGCTAATGCCCGTATTTGCAGCCCTTATTAAAAACACCCTGTTCTCGACAGCCCTCAAAACGGCCATCTGAAAGTGCTGGTAAGGTGCAGAGGTATACCCGAACCACGCATCGTTCGTGAGGTTAGCAAGGATCGTGGCGCCCCCCGTTACAAAAGATCTCGAAATCTCCGGGAAAATGGCCTCATAGCAGATGAGTATCCCGATACCTTGACCGTTGAATATCAAAGGGAAGTAGCCCGGCCCCGGGGCGAAATCTCCCACACCGACTACCAGCTTGTCTATGAAGGGCAGGAACCTCTTGAGCGGTACATACTCGCCAAAGGGTACAAGGTGGACCTTGTCGTACCTTTCGGCAAGAGCTCCCCCGGGCTTAAGTAGATACGCACTGTTAAACGACCTGTACTCGCCTAATATTATATTATAACTGTAAGCAGGGCTCCCAGTCAACAGATAGCTTCCGGTCCTGTCCGGCAGGGCCAGAACCACGGGGCCCAGGTCTTTATCCGTCTCGAGGTAGAAGGGAACGGCCGTCTCTGGCCATACTACCATCTCAGCACCTTCTGCAAGAACCCTTTCAGCAAGGCCCAGGTAGGTCCGAACGGTCCTATCAGCGTGGGTGGGGTCCCATTTCAAGGACTGTTCGATATTGCCCTGCACTATGCCCACCTTTAACGTCGGCCATTTCGAGCTAAGGCTATCTACCTGGTCTATCCTGATATTACCGTAAACCAGGGCAGAAATTAATATTAACGCGGCAAATAACGTCTCTTTTACGGGTGGATGGAATCTGCCGGGCAGTCCCAGCCTCCTAAGTAGCGGCACACTGGACTTTGTCGGCGAAAGGTAAAGGAACAGGAGCACATTTACGGTCATAACCAGAAAAGACACACCCCACACGCCCGTTACATCTGCTATCTGAATTAAGCTAAGGTAGTCAGCCTGCGAGTAGCCGAGGAGCATCCATGGAAAACCCGTAAATAATCTCCCCCTCAGATACTCAAGGGAAACCCAGACAGAAGGGACGACCAAAAGCCTCGTCATCGTACCGTAAGTATCGGTTAAGGAGAAGAACATCCCGAAAAACGCCGTATAGAGTGCGAGATAGGTTGCGAGAAGAACCATGACCGCGATACTAACGCTCAGGGGCACACCGCCGTAAAAATACATGGAGTGCACAACCCAGTAAACCGTACCGAGATAAAATATAATCCCGCTCACCCAGCCGAGGAAAAACCCCTTTACAGGTCTTTCGGCTTCAAGGGCGACAAAGAGCGGCACAAAGGCTATCCACGCAACCGGGGCAACCCCGTAGGGTGCGAAGGCAAAGACAGCTAAAAAGCCTGAGATAAGGGCCAATGTATAAGGGCTCTTCATTTAACCGTCGTTGAGAATATCTTGTAGATAAGAAGTGTCAGGGCTGAGCCGAGTATGGCCCCCAGGAAGACCTCGAGCTTTGTATGTATACCTCCCAGAAGCCTTGATTGGCATACCATGAGGGCCATGGCGAAAGTGAGCACTATGATTATCGGTTCCATGGTAATGAGGCTCACCGCCGTCCAGAGCGAAAATGCCACCGCCGCATGCCCGCTCGGCATACCGCCGTGAAGGGGAAGCCCCTTGCCGAGTTTCGCTTTTGTCGCCACTACACTTATAAGAACTACCAGGAGAGATATGACGGCTAGGTGGCCTGCGTATTGCCTTACTCCCCCGAAGGCGTTGGCCAAGGGCTCGTCTATGTACTTGAAGAATATGAAATAGACCATTATGGCCAAAATAACGCTGGCTATGAGCACCGCCCCGGCCGAGACATCCTTTGCGTTTTTCGCCGTTATGTGATGCCTTTCCTCCACCAGGTTCACCGTCTCCTCTATGGCGGTATTTACCATCTCGGCAAAAAGGAGTATTATTACAGCCATTGCGAAGAGAACGAACTCAACGGCCGTGAGCCTGAAGAAAAGGGTCAAAAGAAGGGCTCCCAGGGCGATGGCGAAGTGGTATCTCACGTGCCTCTGGGTCTTGAAGGCGTATATTATCCCCTCTATCGCACAGTTAAGGGCCTCGAGCCAGGTTTTGGGTTTTTTTAAGTCCGGGGACTTTTTATCTGTTCTTTTTATGTTTTTCTTCATAATTAAAAAACATTTTTCGTAATATAAACTTCTTCGATTTTTTCCCGCGGGTTTTCCTTTTTATTTCATTTCCAGCCCGGTTTTCTGACAAAAAGTCTGCCTCCGAGGTAATCGCCTCCCAGCTCAACATAGCCGTTTTCCGCTGCATATCTTTCGAAAGGCATGTCAAGTCCTCCTTCGAAGCCCACCAGTATAGCCCCGGGCGGGTCTCTGTCAAGCATGGCGGCCAGGCTTGCCGGAGAAGTGACTCCATAATGAGCCCTTTTATCCACGGGGATCAGATCTCCGACCCTGTAAAGGAAAGGCCCTGTGGCAAGCTCTTTATAAATGGGAAGGCCCGCTTCAACGGCAAAAAGCGGCGAGAGCGTTGCAACCTTACCATTGCCGATACTTTCGCGTATCTCCAAAGAGGTCCCATGGATCTTAACGCCCACCCAGTCCTCGGTATCGAACATCCGGTCTAAGTACTTAAAAAGGCCCACCCTGCCGGAACTTACCGATACTACAAGAAGGCAGACAAAAAGTATCTTAACCCATTGGCGGTTCTCCTCTGAGACTTTCCCGTAAAGGCAGCAGGTAAGTACGATTGCAAAGGGCACAAGCAAGGCGGCGTACTGAACTCTAAGCGGCGATGGCACAAAATAAGTAATGGTTGAAAAAAGGACCAGAAGGGCCGCAAGAAAACCCTCCATTCCCAGAAGACCCTTAAGCGAATCCTTTTTAAATTCCAGGCCGCCTGCGGCCGCAAAGAAAACGAATGTAAGGGCGATAAAAACGACGATATTCCCTGGGAGGTCCAGAAACATCCTCCACCCGAAAAGTACCTTCGATGGAGCTGACATGCCCGAGGCGAGTCCCGCCACTTCGACCCAAAGCGCATTTATCTTGTGATAACCATAGTTGTAGAAAACGAAAAGGTCAGGATGCTTAAGGATGTAATAAAAAACAGGCAAAAGGCCCGCAACCACCCCCGCTGTCAAAGGGAGGAAAACTTTTTTAAAACGTTTTTCAAGCCCCACGGATGCGGGATAGATAAGTGATACGATAAGGAAAGGAACAAGGATTGTTGCATAATAAAGTCTTGTTCCCGTAGCGACCGCAAGGGACAGGCCGCTTAGAAAAACCCCGGGGCTTTTTATGCGCTCTTCGAAAACACTTGTAATGAAAAGGTAAAAACCGAGCAGCGAAAAGGCTATGGGCATTATGTAATTTGAGGATTCCTGCATGGAGATGATTATCACCTCGTTCAATACGAAAAAGAGGACCATGAAGGCGGAGGTGAAAAGGCTCCTTGTCAGTTTATAGGAAATGAGATAAACAAGGAGCGTTGATAAGACCATGAAGAAGAAACTTACGAGCCTTCCCGTAAGAAGATAATGCGTCGTGCCCGTAATCTTGTATAAGGCCCCGTAAACGATCGGGAGGTAAGGCATTTGCAGGAATGCGAAGTCTTTATAAAGGATATTTTCCTTGGCAAGCACGCCGGCACTGATATACATGTGCTCGTTGTGGTCGACGGGGCTGTTCATTATGTTGGAGAAGGCCCCGAGGGCCAGCACAAAAAACACTACTGTCGCAACGGCCTGTTTGATTCTATGATTTTTCATCTAGCGGGTTTTACGCGGTGCTTCAAGGGTAAAGCGCCTCCATCACCCGTGTATCTACCGTGCCGGTGCCCCTAAACTATCCCCTCCTCCTTGAGCTCATTTAAAAGCTCTTCTTCCCTTTTCTTCATCCTGCCGGACTGTCTTCCTCCCCTCATGTGGTCATAGCCCGCAAGGTGCAGGGCCCCGTGGATGAGAAGCCTTGAAAGTTCCTCGTCTAAATCCACCCCGTAACGGGCCGCCTGCTCCTCGGCCCTGTCGACGGATATTACTATATCACCCAGCATACGGGGGTCTTTCATTGGGAAACTAAGGACATCGGTAGGTCTGTCGATCTTTCGATATGCTCTGTTGAGCTCTTTTATCTCTGTGTCATCGGTCAAAAGGACGCTCACCTCACACTCACTTGACACCGAGCCTTCTAACGCCCTCTCGACCGTTCTTCTTATTTTCTCCCGCCTTAACCTCCGCTGCGAGCGGTTTTGCACCAAGACCTTCAAGCCCTTCCTCCTTCTTTTTCCTGTATGCGGGTTCCGGATAGTCTATCCTCTGGTGGTAGATGCCCGAGAGCACGTGGTTGAAGGCGCCGGTGATGAGGTGGAGGTCCTTCAATGTAATCTCGCACTCGTCGAGCTGGCCGTCGGTGAAGATCTTGTTGACTATCTTCTGTGTCATACCCTGTATCTTAACGGGTGTGGGGTCGGGTATAGTCTTGCTCGCCGCCTCTATGGCGTCGGCGAGCATGACAAGGCCGGCCTCTTTTGTCTGGGGCTTGGGACCGGGGTAACGGTAGTCCTTTTCCTGTGCCTTATGAACCTCGGGCGCTTCCTGTGCCTTGGCCTTGTTGTAGAAATACTCTATGAGGTTTGTACCGTGGTGCTGTTCGATAACTTTTATCATCTCTTCGCCGAGCCTGTACTGTTTTGCTAGTTCCGTGCCCTCTTTGACATGTTTCGTGAGTATCAGCACACTCATACTAGGGGTAAGCCTGTCGTGCCTGTTCTCACCGCTCATGTTCTCTATAAAGTACATGGGCATCCTCATCTTGCCTATATCGTGGTAGTAGGCGCTGACCCTCGCCAGAAGCGGGTTGGCGCCGATGGCCTCGGCGGCCGCCTCGACAAGCGTGCTAATTACGATGGAGTGATGGTACGTACCAGGGGCCTGCATGGCGAGGCCC